>JAUWSZ010000571.1 GCA_030609865.1 bacterium
CTTGGCGCCTACGATTCGAGTCGACTTGTCGGTGCCGCTCGAAGGGTGCCGGATCGGGGACAGGATCCCCTTTGCCTTCCGGGTTGATTTCTCCGGCCGTATTCGTATCGACCCAAGCTCACTGGTCAACATCAACCTGAGGCCGGGCCAACTCCAGAAGGAGCTTTTTGACCTGAAATTCGACCCCTACGACTATGTGAAGGCAGCCTCGGAAAGTCCGTTCGTCCTGACAGGCTGGATGAAGATCTACTCGCCGGGCGAGTTCGTGATTCCGGCCGTCGAAATCCAATATGAGTGCATCCACTGCTCGGATGATCGAGTTCGATCGATCAAGACGAAGGCGATTCCCCTGAAGGTGGCGTCCCTCGTGCCCTCGAAAGGGGAAGGCGCGAAGCTCGTGGTCCCGATGGACAACGTGAAGCCGATTCTTCCCACCGAGGCCCTTCGAAGGCAAGCGAGGAAAGCGCTCTGGCAGGCGATTGCCTGCTTCGTGCTGGCAGCGGTCCTGTTGGGATGGTCGGGCAGGAAATGGGCTGCCGTGAGGAGAGCGAGGGAAGGGGAAAGAGCGGAGAAGCGAGAAGACGTGCTGGCGGAAAGTCTCCGGGCTTGTCTGACCCAGCTACCAACGGGTCCTCACTGGGTGTATGCCGGCGATGCGGGAAGGCTGCTTCGCGAGTATCTGGACGCGAAGTATGGGCTGGCGAGGGACCCTCGGCAGGCGAGCGGAGCGGTGTTTTTCGAGGCGGTCAGAGAACAGGTGCCAAGCCCGGTCGCTTCCCGTCTCGGGCCGCTGCTCGAGGAAATCGATCGCATCATTGCCCTGGAGACCGCCGAGTACCCGGAACTGGAGCGATTGCAGCACGACACCCTGGAACTCGTTGACCTGGCGCAATCGAACGATCCCTAATGACGTGACTTGGAAATATCGCTAGGTTTCACATACGGAACTCGAGTTGTTCGGTGCTCTCCGGGGGTCCCTATGGAAGACATCCGGCTTGAATATCCATGGGTCCTGCTCCTCCTCCTGGCCATACCGATTGTCGTCTATGCGAAGAGGAAACACGTCAGAACGACCGGGTTCTCGAATGTAGCCCTCCTCGGCAAGGATCTTCAACCGGGGTTCCTGAAGCAATACGGCCCGGAAGGCCTCGGTGTTCTGTTCATGGTCGCTCTGGTCCTTGCCATTGCGAACATCCAGTACGCCAGTACCTGGGAGAAGACCTATCTGGAGTCCAAGTGGATCATGATCGTGCAAGACCTGTCCGGATCGATGGGCAGGCCCGCAGGCGGGGCAAGTCGGATGACGTTGGGGGATGTGGCCCTGGAAGGGGCAGAGAACTTCGTGGAGAGAAGACACGAGGATGACCTGATCGGGGTGGTTGCCTTCTCGAGCTTTGCGAGACTGATCTCGCCGCCCACCTTTGACAAGGAAATTCTGAAGAAGAAGCTCCTTCTCATGAGCCGAAAATCGGATTCGATCGTACATCGAGAGCTTGTTCTCGGAGGGGCAACGAACGCCTCGTATGCCGCTTGGCTGGCCCTGAGCGTTTTCTTCGTCCTTCTTCCCGAAGAAGCCCAGCTCTCGATCGACGAGATCGATACGCTCCGCCATTCCCTGCTGGGAAGGACCCTGCGAAGGGTCGAGGTGCCTGAGAAGCTCAGGAGGGTACAATTCGGGCACGGGATGGCCATCGTTCTCTTCACGGACGGCAGAATCGAGGCCAACAAGAGCGACGAGGACGTGCGAAAGGGACTGCCCAACTTCGTGAATGTAGTGAAATTGATTCAGCAGCTGGGCGTGAAACTCTACCTGATCGTGGTCGGGGGAGACGTCAATCAGGAAGTGAAAATGGCCATCGAGAGCGCGAACGGGAGCGGTCCTGTGGGGCAGATCTTCTACATGCCCCGCACGTTCCAGGGCGAGAAGATCGAAGAGGTCTACGAGAAGATCGACGATATGGAGAAGAACAGGATCCTTACGAGGATTCAGAAGAAGAAGAGAGAGACACGATGGCTCTTCGCGTGGATTGCCTGGGGTCTGCTCAGCGCCTATTGCTTGGTTCGTCTGACTCCGTGGTTCCGGAGAATGTGACGGATCACTCATTTGGGAAAGGGTCCGGATAATGAAGACGCGTATGTTGATCGGTTTGCCCATCCTCGCCGCGTTCGTTTTTCTGGTTCTCGGGATTACGCGTTTCCTGGAATGCAGAAGGGCCGGTGACCTGGCAACGCGGAACGAGGTTCTTCAAGAGGCGATCGCAGAAGCAGACGGGATCGAAGAAACCCAGGCGGCCCTTCGGGCGTACCGGGAGATCGTGCCCTCGGTCCCTGAGGTCGAGCTCAGGATTCTCCAGAGGCAGTGGCTCGAGGCCCTCGAACTCCTGCACCAGGTTCAGCTGGCCAAATACAACCGCCTCCTGGATGACGAGGTGCCGGCCCTGTATGCCGAATTGGTGGACCATCTCGATTCGATGAAGGAGCGATGCGGGATCCTGCTGACCGAAGACGCCTCCCTGCGGAACGAGATTGCCTGGCGTATCTACAACATCGAAGGGGCGGCGAGGCTGCTCGCGGCCTTCACGGTGCTGGAAACGGAGAAAAACTGGAAGAAGGTCATGTCTGCGATGGGCGCGGCCATCTCGGCATTCAAGTCCGCCATCGAGGCCGTGGACGCCACCCCCCTGGTTTTGAACCTGGAGAAGAGCGTCCCGCGGTGGAATCTCGAGCTTCTCCATGCTGACATCTACGTCAAGAAGCGGATGCGGGTACCGCCGGACCAGGAGAGGCTCGGGTTGAGGGACAACCTAGAGGCGGTGATCCCCGAGAGGGGAGGCTATGCCCCGGGAGAGCCGCTCGAAAGAAGGATTCGTAAATAGGACGAAGGCGAACCGAAAATGGCCCTGGACGCACCTGTCTGTCTATGGTTGCTCTTGATTGTTCCTGCCTTTGTCTGTGCCTCCCTGCTGTCGCTCCGGCGTGTGGCAGCCTGGCATGAGAGGTTTTCAGGGGTGCGAAAGAGACGATCCGGGCTGGTCTTCCACGCCCTCCTGTTTTGCCTGGTTCTCATCTTGGTGTCCGTGGCCCTTGCCGGGCCGAAGATGCAGTACACGAGAACCGTCTTCAACCGGAGTGGAATCGATGTGGTCGTCGGTATCGACGTGTCCAAGTCGATGTTGGCCGAAGA
>JAUWSZ010000589.1 GCA_030609865.1 bacterium
CGAGTAATCTGTCGGTTTCACGATTCAATACCTCATTGAACAACAGAGTGATGCCCCCCTGGCTTGGGGGGGAACAGAGTGAGGGCATTCGTTGTCACGTTATTTATCAGGGCGAGGAAACAGCAAGAATCGGACCAGGCGTGGCCTTCGGTTGCAGAGAGGAAACAGCATTGACGGACGGGAAAGAAGGGGATAGGGGTAACCTGCTGAAATAGAATAGAAAACCCTTCAAAAAGCCCTTGCGGATACGGTTCTTTACGGCCCTTCGACGAGCCGGCCGGCATCCATGTGCGCTGCCTGCCGGTGACAAAAATGGGCTATCCGCCCCCTGGTTTGTTACCAGCTTGAACTTGGAGGCGCTGCCACTTCGCTGCCCGGACGCTGTCCTTGATGCGGTTGATGTGCCCTCTCCCGAGGCCTTTGACCTCGCAGTCGAGCTCGAAGTAGCGCCGAATCTTCTCGTCGTCGAGGATCCCGAAGCAGTCGATGACCGCGATCGGCCCTCCCGCCCATCTCACGACCTCATCCGGTTCGAGCTCGAGGTACTGCATGTGACGGACTGCAAAGACCACAGCGTCTACATCCCGCAAGGCCTCGGGCAAATCCTGAAGGACACGCAGGTCCGTGAGTTTCTCCTGGTTTCGGAAGAACCTTGCCCAGCTGTACCCGGGCCTTGGGTAGACGTCCTGTTTCTCGAACTCCCACCAGTGCGGCACGTACGGATCATGGACCCTCGGCTCCGCCCCCATCTCGGAGAGCTTCCGCACGACGAGCTCAGACCCGCTGTAGCGCGTGTCGCCCACGTCCTCCCGGTAGGAGGCTCCCAGGACGAGCACGTCCGCAGCCGCCAGGGGGCGATTCATGTTCCGGAGCGCATCGCGTACCAGCTGGGCAACGTGAAGGGCCCGCGTGTCGTTCACGTCGATCGCCATCGGCGTGATCTTGAACAGGGAATCCTCGAAGCCGAAGATGCTCTTGTAGGCCCACATGCCCAGCCCTCCGTCCTTGGGAAGACAGTAGCCGCCGATCCCCGGGCCCGGGAAAAGGATGTTGCTGTGGGTGGGCCTCACCTTGATCGCTTCGATCACCTTGACGATGTCCACGCCGTTTCTTTCCGCAAAGGTCGACCACTCATCCATGAAGGCCAGCATCGTCGCCCGATAGCTGTTCTCCACGATCTTCGCCGTCTCGCTCTCCACCGGCCGATCGAGCACGACCATCGGGTAGTCCTTGGTGTTGATCACATCCGTCAAGAACCTCTCGACCCTCTTCTTGGACACCTCGTTGACGCCGGCGCACACCCTCCAGAAGTTGCGCACGCTGTCCACGTAATTGCGCCCCGGCATCACCCGCTCATAGCTGTGTGCCAGGATCGGTTCCGTCGAAATTCCCCTCCGGCGGAACGCCTTGTGCAGGATCGGATAGGCGATCTGTTCTGTCGTTCCCGGCGCCACGGTGGTCTCGATCAGGACAAGGGCCTCGGCCGGGATCTTGTCGCCGATCACCTCGAAGGCCTTCTCCAGTTCCACCATGTCTGCGTTCCCGGCCTCGACATCCCCCAGGGATTCCTTGATGTAATCACACTGTACGTCTACGACCACCACGTCCGCCAACCGAAGCGCATCATAGGTGTACGTGGCTGTCAGGGTCTTCTTCTCCCCCACACAACGACCGATCAAGACCGCCACCTGAGGATCTTCCGAGGTCACCGGGGAGACGCCCCGGTTCATCAGCGGGATCTTCCAGAAGCTTCTCACGCTCGGCCGCTGCATGCCGATGACAAACTTCGTGGGCGCGCCCCTGTCGTCCTCCGCGTCCGCGACCACTGCGGCCATCACGGCCCCCACGAAGCCGATACCGACAACAACGACGATCTCCCTGCCTTTGTCACGTTGTTCGGCCACGAGAGCTTGCAGCTTCTCGAATTCCCTGGAATACTCTTCCTCGTTGGGCAGGGGGAACTCTTCTCCCTCAGGACTGACGGAAACGGTCCTTTCCATTGGATTCACTCCTTGGAGGCTGTCCGAGAACAGCTTCGTTACGAGATTTCGAATGCGCCCTTGTGAACACGATATGGTAGTCTAATGAATCGTCTGGAAAAAGCAAAATCATGAACCCTGGAGCCTTCCAACCAACAAACAGCCTTCCAGAAGAGGAAATCGCACGATGCAAGAAGATCCTCGGCAAACGAATCTCTCAGACGCAGACAGGATACGCTTTCTCACAACGCCCATCGAGTGTGCCGAGGACCAGGCACGCGCAACCATCACGCTGGATGAACGCCATCAGGGCTGGCTCGGCGTGCCCCATGGTGGCGTCCTCATGTCTCTGGTCCTGGAACTCGCCCATCACGGAATGAATCGAACCATGTTCTCCGCCCAGAGCTTTCCGGTCCGCGCCTCCTTCCGGTGGGGAGGGCCCACCGTCTCGCTCGGCAACAAACTGGAGATTACGGCACAAAGGGTGGGAGAGGAGATCCGCGCGACAATCACGAAAGACGCGGAGGACACGCCCTCCTTTTCCGCGACGATTCGTTCCATCCCCCCGTCAGAGCAGACAGAGACCGAACATCTCGACAACCTGACGGAGGCCATGGAAGCGATCGGCAGGGACACGAAAGACAACGTGTTCCCCCTTCCGTACGCGACCGACTGTTTCGTGTGCGGGTCGGAACGAGAGCACCCGGGTTTGACGAGGAAGTTCTACTGCCTCGACGCAAAAGGCGAACAGATCGTGTTCACCTCGATCGGCCTGGACCCGGACGACCAGAACAAGGTCTTCCAGTTCCAGCTCGATGATACCCCGATCCATCCCGGGGTCCTGGCTGCAATCCTGGACGAAACCATGGGATGGGGAGGGTTCATCACGGCCCGGCATGGGGGGATGACCGTCAAGCTGGACGTGGATTTCCTCCGCCCGGTGGACCGGGGCGAGAAGATGCTCTGTTACGGGACCTGCTCCGGGACACGGGGAAAAAGTGCGGGCCGGATGTTCTGGTTTTCAGAGGGCGGAGTTCTTCCGATGGGCGAAGGGGATCTTCCGCCGATTATGCGGGCCAGCGGACAGTGGTTGGCCATGCCGGGTCTGACCGAGGAAATGAGGAAACA
>JAUWSZ010000550.1 GCA_030609865.1 bacterium
CCCCTGATCCTGGGTCATGCTCATCCCGAGGTCATCAAGGCCCTCCAGGAGAGGATCGGAAAGGGCACGAGCTTCGGCATCCCGACGGAACTGGAGACCGAACTTGCCAGGAAGGTCGTCCGGGCGGTCCCCTCGATGGAAAAGGTGCGCTTCGTCAATTCGGGCACCGAAGCGACGATGAGTGCCGTCCGCGTGGCCAGGGGCTACACGGGGCGTTGGAAGCTGATCAAATTCGCGGGGTGCTACCATGGGCATGTGGATGCCTTGCTCGTCCAGGCCGGGTCCGGGGCCGCGACATTCGGGTCTCCGGACAGTCCGGGGATTCCGCCGGCCGTGACCCGGGATACGCTCGTGTTGCAGTACAACGACCTGGGGGCGGTGGAGCGGGCCATGGATGCCCACGGCAGCGAGGTGGCCGCCGTGCTTCTGGAGCCGGTGGCGGGCAACATGGGCCTGGTGCCGCCTGCGGAGGGGTTCCTGGCAGGGCTGAGGGAGATGACGGCGCAGTCGGGAAGCCTGCTGATCTTCGATGAGGTGATCACAGGGTTTCGGTTGGGGCTGGGGGGCGCTCAGGAGCGGTTCCGCATCCTGCCGGACCTCACCTGTCTTGGAAAAATCCTTGGGGGAGGGCTGCCCGTGGGGGCCTTCGGTGGCAGGGAAGAGATCATGCGCGTCCTTTCGCCCGAGGGGCCGGTCTACCAGGCGGGCACCCTTGCCGGAAACCCCCTGGCCATGCAGACGGGCATCGCGACCCTGGAACAGATCGAAAGGCCCGGTTTCTATGACGCCCTGAACGAGAAGGCGCAGCGGTTTGTCCAGGCCCTCGAAGGCGTGGGCCGCGAGGCGGGAGGGGACGTCAGGGTGCAATCGATCGGTTCGATGTTTACGGTGTTCTTTCGTGCCGAGCCTGTGGTCGATTTCGCCACGGCAAGCGGATGCGACCTGGATCGCTTTGCGCATTTTCACCGGCAGATGTTGTCTGGGGGGGTTTACTGGCCCCCGAGCCAGTTCGAGACGTGCTTCGTTTCCGAAACGCACGGGGAAGAGGAGTTCGAGAGGACGCTGGAAGTGGCCCGAAAGGCCTTCCGGGCCGCTGGCGGATGAATCGATAAAGACCGCTTGACCACGTCCCTCGACCTGAAACTCGCTCGAGAAATCGCTTGTTTCGCGGGGCTTTCGTTCGGCCCGGCCCGGTAGACAGAGCGGGTTCAAGACGCAGATTCCTTGACTTTTCTTGCAGGGTTCTTTAGAATTTGCGCTCTTTTGAAGGGCTGTTGCCGAAGCCCTGAGCCGAAGAACCAACGTGCTCTTCCAAGAGGGTGTGGCCATCCCGGTCAGGAAAACGGATGTGAGGCGGCTCGCTGTTTTGGGAGCCCTGGCCATGGAGATGGCCTTCTCCGTGCTGGCCGGAACTGTATTCGGCTACGTACTGGATGAAATCTTCGAGACGGCGCCGGTCCTGACGATCGTTTTCCTTTTTGTGGGGCTCGTCGGTGGGGTTGTCGCCTTCGTGAAGCTGTGGACCCTCGTGAAGGAGAAAATCTGATCGCGTGGAGAAGATGGAATTCGAGGCCGGCGCGCGCAAACTGAACAGGATCGAACGCGACGGCCTTCTGATCCTGCTGGGATGCACCTTTCTGGCAGGGATTTTCACGGGTTCACTGGCCGTGAGTGTGGGGCTTCTGTTGGGAGGAGCCATCGTACTGGCGAACTTCCATTACCTTTGGAGATTCGCCCGGGCGGCCATGGAGCAGGAGACCGGGAAGGGGCCTCTTCTTGCGAGGATCTCGCTGCTGTTTCTTCTGTTTCTCGGGGCGGTGGCCTTATCCCTTCTGGTGCTGAAGGTCCCGGTGATTCCGTTCTTTCTCGGCACGCTCAGCCTGTTGGCGTCGATCCTCTTGAACAGCCTTGTGTTCGTTTGACGGCAATGCGAACCTTAGGGGGAGTTGAAAAGCGATGGAACATGGGTTCACGTGGTATGGCGCTACGCCTTTTGCAGGGTTGATCCCGATCCATGTGTTTCACAGCCTCTTTGCCCTGCTGTTGATCATCCTCGTGTCTTGGAGGATCCGGGTAAGCCTGAAAAAGGCCCCCGATCCCCTGATCCCGGACACGAAGTTCTCGGCCCGAAACGTTTTCGAGCTCGTGGTTCAGGCGACTTCCGGCCAGCTGCGAGCGATCATCGGTCCCGCCGGGGACAAGTACATCAACCTCATCGGTGGGTTGTTTATCTTCATCTTTTTTTGCAACATCCTCGCGGTCGTTCCCGGATTCGCACCGGCCACGGACAACCTGAACACGAACCTGGCCATGTCCGCAATCGTCTTCGTGGTGTACAACTACCACGGCTTCAAGGAGCACGGAATCTCTTATCTGAAGCAATTCGCCGGGCCCATCCTCTGGCTGGCGCCCCTGATGTTCCTGATCGAGGTGCTCAGCCACCTGTTCCGGCCCATGTCTTTGTCGATTCGTCTTTTCGGAAACATGTTCGGAGACCACATGGTGCTCGGGATCTTCTCCGATCTCGTTCCCTTGCTGGTTCCGGTTATCTTCATGATCCTTGGTATCGTGGTCTCGATGATTCAGGCCTTTGTGTTTGCCGCGCTTACCACGGTGTACATCGCCTTGGCCGTATCCCATGACCACTGATCTATTCGGGTCGGAAGGCGGGAACGCCGAGGTGGTTACAGGTCCACAACATGGTTAGAAAGGTGTAGCTACTCAGGGGAACCCACAGGAGAAGAAAGGAGCGAGAGGAATGAACAGGAAGAAGGCATTGATTCGAGTGGTAGCCCTCGTCGGGCTCTTGACGCTGGCCCTGCCCACGCTGGTACTCGCGGAAGACGCGGCAGAAGGGAAGGGTGGCGATTTCCTGATGAAGTTCGGCCTTGCTATCGGTGCGGGTCTGGGCCTGGGGTTGGCGGCCTTTGGTGGCGGCCTCGGCCAGGGGAAGACTGCTGCTGCTGCGCTCGAAGGCATCGCGAGGAATCCTGGGGCCGCGGACAAGATGTTCGTCCCGATGATCATCGGGCTGGCCTTGATCGAGTCCCTGGTCCTTTACACCTTCATCATCGCTATCTTCTTGCAGGCCAAGATCTAAGAAGATCCGGGGTACGAAATCGAAGAAGAGGAGGCGCCTGAAGCTGCCTCCTCTTCTTCCCTGACCCACCACGACCAGAACGATACAGCTGGTCCTCTCCCTGCGCACCCATTCTTGCGCGAGCCCGAAGCCTTCTTTGCGTTGTTCTCCTCCCCAAGGTAAAAGGCGAAGACTTCCTTACCGTTCGTTTGGAGCCCAA
>JAUWSZ010000398.1 GCA_030609865.1 bacterium
ATCGAAGTCCGCGAGGATCCGAATCGCGGCAGAGAGACGGAGATTCCCGTACTCATCGGGGATGCGACATCCTTCACGGAAAAAACCGGCTGGCAACGAAGGTTCGCGTTGAGAGAAACGCTGAGCGACACGACAGCCTATTGGAGGCAAATGGCCGCGGATCAACCGGAGGGCAAATGGCCGGACGGTCCGGGAGGCGGCCCGACGACATCCCGGAAGAAGCCGGGCCTCAAGCCCGGCTCGAACCTGGACGATGCTGGGTTAGAAAGGGGGATGAAAACGATGGCTGTAAAACGAGCGCTTATCACGGGCATAACGGGTCAGGACGGATCCTATCTGGCCGAGTTTCTCCTGGAAAAGGGCTACGAAGTCTTCGGCGTCTTGCGCCGAAGCAGCACAACCAGTTTCGAGCGACTGCAGCAAATACAGGATCGGATCCACACGATTTCCGGAGACTTGCTCGATCAGAATTCTCTTCTCGAGGCGGTGCGCACCGCTCAGCCCGATGAGGTCTACAACCTGGCTGCGCAGTCCTTCGTGCCTACCTCGTGGAACCAACCCGTTTTGACCGGGGAGTTCACGGCCCTCGGGGTGACCCGTCTGTTGGAGGCCGTCCGTGTCATGAAGCCGGAGGCCCGGGTCTACCAGGCATCCAGCTCAGAGATGTTCGGTAAGGCCCAGGAGGTCCCTCAAAACGAAAACACCTCTTTTCATCCTCGCAGCCCTTACGGGATTGCCAAGGTCTACGGTCACTGGATCACGGTAAACTATCGTGAGTCTTACGGGATGTACACCTGCTCCGGGATCCTCTTCAACCACGAGTCTCCACGTCGTGGGCTCGAGTTCGTCACGCGCAAGGTGACTCACGGGGTCGCGAGGATCAAATTGGGGCTCTCCGAAGAAATCAAACTCGGCAACCTGGACGCAAAGCGGGATTGGGGGTTCGCCGGGGACTATGTGAAGGCCATGTGGCTCATGCTGCAACCGGACGAGCCCGAGGACTATGTCATCGCCACGGGAGTGACACATACCGTCCGGGAACTCGTGGAAGTGGCCTTTTCCCATGCGGGCCTCCCCTGGGAAAAACACGTCGTAACAGACCCCTCTCTCATCAGGCCGGCGGAAGTGGACATACTCCGCGGGGACTTTGGCAAAGCGGAACGGGAACTCGGGTGGAGGCCTGAAGTCGACTTCGAAGAGCTTGTCCGAATGATGGTGGACGCGGATATCGAGCAACTTCAAGCGCAGAAACACCGAAGACAAAAGGGTAAAGGTAGTTGATATCACAAATCGATCCAGGCGAGGCGACCTTTCTCGGCGTTGTCCAGGGGTTGACCGAATTCCTTCCCGTCTCGAGCTCCGGTCATCTGGTGGCGTTCCAGCACTTGCTCGGATTGCAAAGCCCGGAGCTTCTTTTCGATGTGGTCGTACACGGGGGAACCCTGCTGGCGGTCCTGCTCGTTTACGGAAAGGACCTCGGGGAGATCATCAAGGAATCCCTTTTCGCCACAGCGGAGATAGTCCGACAGGGAAACGTCGGAGCGGTGTGGCAGAGCCGACCCCATTTCCGACTCGGCGTCTACCTTCTGATCGGGACTGTGCCCGCAGCTGTCGCCGGCCTCCTGTTCCAGGACGCACTCGAGCAGGCCTTTGCCTCCCTCCTGTCTGTCGGATGCATGTTGCTCGTAACCGGAACGGTTCTGTTTGGAACGAAATGTTCGAAGGGGCCGGGCCGGGACCTCGAGGACCTCTCCCTGCGGGACTGTCTGGTGATTGGGATCGCCCAGTCCCTCGCCTTGTTGCCGGGCATCTCACGATCCGGCATCACCATCGCCACGGGCCTGTTCTGCGGGCTCAAACGCGACCTCGCCGCGCGGTTCTCTTTTCTCCTGTCCGTGCCCGCCATCCTTGGCGCGATCATCCTTCAAGCCTACAAGGCACGAGAAACCCTGCGAGAGATCAACGCATGGCCGCTCCTTCTCGGGGGATTGGCCGCACTCGCCACGGGATATGTCGCACTGCGACTTCTTCTGAGGGTCGTCCACAAGGGAAGACTCTTCCATTTCTCGTACTATTGCTGGACAGTGGGAACAATCATTGTCGTGATCGCATGGATTGGCCCGAACCTTTCATGAAAAAAGTAGTCGCCGGGTGGCAAAAAATCGTCACCGGTGACTAGCTTTTTCATGGAAGGGCCGCAACCTCCCTGCAACCAGGCCGCATCGGGGTCGGGTCGTGACGGAGGGATCCGGCTGCGAGAGAGGCGCAAAACATTCTAACTATCTATATTGGAAAGACTTTCTTACATCCAGCGACCTCGCCCGGATGATCGGCTCACACGATCATCCGGAATGGCACGAGGCTTGCTCAGGATGCTCCCTCGGAGACGTATAGACATCAGGGCTTTCGAACGGAAGGGGAAAGATATGCATCCGGTTTCAACCAGTTCTGAACTTGTCTCAGGGGCCGCCAAGGAATCCAGCAAGAGGAGGATTCTCATCGTTGATGACGAACCCTTCATCCTCAAGTCCCTCACTTTTGTCCTGAGAAAAGAAGGCTTCCAGGTCGATTCGGCAACAAACGGCATGGAGGCCAAAGAGAAAATTCAGGAGCAGAAACCGAATATTGTCTTTCTTGACATCATGATGCCGAAGATGAACGGGCTGGAGGTCTGTCAGTGGCTTCGACAAGACCCCGTCCTGAAAGACACCTATGTGATCATCTTGACGGCAAAAGGCCAGGAAGCGGATCGCGAGAAAGGACTGAAGATCGGCGCGGATGAGTACATGACCAAGCCCTTCAGCCCTTCTCATGTGGTCACCAGGATAAAAGAGCTTCTTAAATAGCGAATCAGAAGAGGCTGGGCCCACAACGCCGGAACTTGTGGGACTTCTCGACGCCGTAAAGCTCGACTTGCCATCTACGAGAGGATTGTTCAACATTGTGGGCACGCGCTCGCTGCCGGAGAGAATCGGGCCGCCAGGGACGGTTCGTGTCGAGAAGACCGGCTCGCCCTGGAGAAGGTACTTCCCTGAAAACCGGAAGATAGAGGGCCCTCAACTTGCAAGAGATCCTGGATGGACCCGAAGTCAAGGCCTTGTTCGATTCCTTCTCCGAGGGAATCGTGCTCACCGATTCGTCTTCGTCTCTGCGATGGATGAATCCGATGGCGGAATTCCTGTTGGGCGTCCAGGGCAAGGACTGGATCGGCAAGCCCATCCAGGCGATGATCGACACGCATCAGGGACTGGACTGGATCTTTGACGACAAGCAACCCGAAAACCACCGATGCTGGCAGGTCATGGGATGCAAGGACCAGAGCTGTTCTCTGTGGGGAAAGCTGTTCACCGATTGCTGGACGAACAAAACCTGCCCCCTGTGCATCCCCCCAGGGTCCGCGAAAGGTCAAACGGTCCCGGACCCGGACAGATGCGAAAAATGTGAGATCTACAATTCCTACGCCCACGACAAGGAAAGGGAAATCCTCGGGCCCAACCGAAACAGAATGCTGCTGCAGGTACGCAGCACCTGGATATCGAATGAAGGTGGGGCCACGGTCGGAACCCTGAAGCTCATCCGAGACGTCACACGGGACAGGGAACTGGCGCGCATGAAGGGCGGCTTCCTGTCCGAGGTCTCCCATGACCTCCGGTCTCCCCTGACCTCGATCCGATCGTTCACGGAAATCCTCCTGAACTACCCGGACACCGACTCCGAAACCCAGAGGGAATTCCTCGCCATCATCCGTGCCGAAAGCCAGCGACTCGACCAGATGATCGCGGACCTGGTAGAACGCCACCAGGTCTCGTCCGAACGATCGGAATGGAAGAACGAGGAGGTTTTTCTGCCCCAGATGATGCAGAGGATTCTCCATGACCATGAGGCCATCCTCCAGGATAAGGGGCTCACATACGGAACGGCCCTGGACCCTCGGTGCCCGAAGATCTGGGCGGAATCCGAGAAGGTCTACTATGTCATCAGCACCCTCCTGCAGAACCTCGTAAGCCGCACACCGGCGGGGGGACGGATCTGGCTCAGGGCCTTCCCGATCGAGGGACAGCGGGATTCGGACCGAAATTCTCTGATACGATTCACGTTGTCCAACCGGAGCGACTTGCCAAGCAATCCGAATGGATCGGGAGGACCTGTCGAATCGACCTATGCGAC
>JAUWSZ010000645.1 GCA_030609865.1 bacterium
GACTTCAGCGCCGACTTCCTGGGCGGCTGCATCCTCGTGGGCATCCTGCTCGCCTTCATCCGGCGAATTGCAGGAAGGGGAGGCCATTTGAAGACCGAGGCCGAAGACATCGTCGTTCTTCTCCTGCTCCTCGGGATCGTGACTACAGGCTTCTTCCTGGAGTTCTGTCGGTTGGCCGTGGTCGACCCGCAACCGAGAATCTGGGCCTCCTTCCTGGGCGCTGCGGGGGCCTCCCTCCTCCGGACGTGGGATCTTCCATGGACGGGCATTCGGTTCTACGTCTGGATTTTCCATGCCGGATTGGTGTTCTCCTTTTTTGCCTACTTCCCCTTCAGCAAGTTGTTTCATATCATGACCACCCCTGTGTCGATCGTTGCGACCGCGTCCGAGGCACACTACAAACAACGCCAATGAGCCGGGTCGCATCTAAGAGACGATTCCGGGAGGGACTGTGACGGACCAGAGAATCGCGTGAAAGGCAGACATGGACGACAAAGAGCTGGAAGAACCCATAGAAGACAATCTCCCAGAGTCAGGCCCTGAGGAGAAGCGGGACACGGCGGAAACCCGAGACGTGCCCGATTCACCCGCTCAGGTCGAGGCGGACGAGCCCGCGGGCGGGAAGAGAATCCGCGTTCAGAACCTGAGCCCCCGCCAACTCCTGGAATTGGACACCTGCACCCGTTGCAGCGAGTGCGTGCAGTGGTGTCCGGTCTACGAACAAGATGAGAAGTACGATCTCACCCCTCAGGCCAAGGCCAAGGCCTTCCGGAAGATCCTGCAGGCCCAGGACGGGATTCTCTCGATGCTCGTGCCTCCTGATTCCTGGCTGGGAAGGAAGCTCAACCGAAAGGGCCGACAGGAGAAGCGTATCGAACGGTTCATCCAGGGCCTGTACGAGTGCAGCACCTGCGGCCAGTGCCACTACGTGTGCCCCTCGTATATCGATACCGTGGAGCTCTGGGAGGCGATCCGGAAATCGATGGTCAATGCCGGCTACGGCCCCCTGGAAAACCACAAGTCCCTGACGAGAAGCGTCAAGGCCTATGACAATCCCTGGCAGCAGCCGAGGAGCGTGCGGGACAAATGGGCCAAGCGGGCCAAGAAGCAGAAGCAGATCGACAGGGTTCCGAAGAACCTGGCCAAGGAAAAGGCGGAAGTCCTGTATTATGTCGGTTGCACCGCCTCCTTTGACGTGAACATAAAGGAGGTGGCCGTAAACACGGTGAAGCTGCTCGACGCTTGCGATGTGGATTTCGGGGTGCTCGGGGTAAAGGAAAAATGCTGTGGAAGCGTCCTGCTGCGTGTCGGGGACCCGGAGTACGAAAGACTGGCCCGGGAGAACATACAGGCCTTCAATGAGCTGGGGATCAAGACCCTGGTGACCAGTTGTGCAGGTTGCTACAAGACGATCAGCCAGGACTACCCCAAGATCGGGGAGATGAACTTTGAAATCCTCCACATGGTCCAGTTCATCGACCGGCTTATCCAGGAGGGCAAGATCAACTTCAAGCAGGAAGTCCCGATGAAGGTCACGTATCACGACCCCTGTCATCTGGGTCGTGCCTCTGGAGTCTACGAGGCGCCGAGAAGGATCCTCAAGGCTGTGCCCGGGATCGAGTTCGTGGAGATCGAAAGACACCATGAGAACTCGCGCTGTTGTGGCGCGGGAGGAGGCCTCAAGGCTGGATTTCCCGATGTGCAGCAGAAGATGGCACAGGCCCGCGTTCGGGATGCCGTCGCAACCGGGGCAACCGATTTCGTCACGGCCTGCCCGTTCTGCTACCAGGGGTTGCTCGTGGGCATCACGGCCGAGGAAGCGCCCATCCACATGCGGGACATCACGGAGATCCTGACGAGGGCACTTGGCGTGGCCGACGAGGAAGAGGAAGACAAGGAGGAGGCTAAGGAGCAGAAGGCGGCGGGGACATCGGAGTAGCCGGGGTGGGGCATCGGGTGCTATCTCCTGTCACGTCGAGATTTGTGCAGGGCGACTTTGTAGGGGGAGGGAGAGACGGAGCCCAAGCAAATCTCGACGTGACAGGGATAGCACAATCAGGGATCGGGGGTCAGGGGTCAGGCCGCAGACCCTTGACCCTTTCGTCTTTGCCCTTTCGCCTGGATCGGGCACGGGCACGCATCTCCAGCGGTCCCATCGACCATCGGGAACCGCCAACTGAGAACTTGTGGCTTTGCCGGATTAGGCGGATTGGTTTGAAATCGGGCACAAGCATCCTGTAGTATATCGAGACGCGGTACGGCGCCTCGCACGACGGCGAGGAGAACGGCCACTTTCCGACGCTTGATGGAGGTACGGACATGGTGGACAAGAAGGATCCTCCGGCTGACGGAATAGATGAGTCCTCCGAGCTTTCCCTGGGCAAGTTGTTTGACGCCTATGTTCCCCAGACCGTGAAGCGGGCCCTGTTCACAGGAGCCGGAATGCTCTTCATGACCGAGGAAGGAGTTCGCAAGGCCGTGTCCGAGTTCAACCTCCCCAGGGAGGCGGTGAGCTATCTGGTGAAGCAAAGCGAGAAGGGCAAGGCCGAGTTCTTTACCAACCTGCGGAAGGAAATGCGTTGGGTCCTTTCGCGGGTCGATGCTGTCCAACTCACCAAGAGTGTGCTGGATGGTCTTTCACTCGAAATCCAGGCCACCTTCACGCTCCGTACGAAGAAACCGAGCGCAAAGCCCGCTGCGGAAGTGAGTCGCAAGAAGGCGCCCTCCCGAAAAAAGAAGAGGCCCAAGGGCTGAGAGCAACCGCATGGCCTCCATATCTCGATTCGTCATCATGGTGTCCGAAGCCCCCTACGCGTCCCTGAAGCCCTACACGGCACTC
>JAUWSZ010000565.1 GCA_030609865.1 bacterium
CAGGCAGTTCGGTCCCACGAGACGGATCTTGTGCTTCCTGACGATCTCCTTTGCCCGGTTCTCCAACTCCAACCCCTTGCCCCCTACCTCCTTGAATCCTGCGCTCACGACGATGACGCCCTTGACCTGCGCGGCGGCCGCTTCCTCCATCATGGCGGGTACCATTGTCGCAGGAACAATGAGTACGGCCATATCGACTTCGTCCGGGATGTCCGCGAGCCGCGCGTAGGCCTTCACGCTCTGGACCGAGGCGAGCCTGGGGTTGACGGGATAGAGGATTCCTCGATAGCCTGCGTTCAGGATATTTCGGAAAACGGAGAGCCCCACGCTCCCGGGGCGGTCCGTGGCCCCTACAACAGCGATGGATTTCGGGTTCATAATACATTGAATGTTTTTCATCTCTCGCGGCTCCCTTCTTGCCATGCAGACAAAAGGCCCCTTCTGGGCATCCAAATAGAGGCCTGTGGAACAGATCGGTTCACGTATCATAGGGCAAACGGCTTTTCTTGATCAAGCTCCATCCAACGGGACGATGCAGAGGAGGACAATAATGGCAGAGATACTCGGTGGCTATCTGGTAGCCAAGGCGTTGAAGCGACAGGGCGTGGAATGTGCCTTCATGCTCTGCGGAGGACACATCACACCGATCTACATGGGCTGCAACGAGGAGGGCATCCGGCTGATCGATGTCCGTCACGAGCAGACCGCAGGCTATGCTGCCGACGCCTGGGCCCGGGTCACGAAGAAGCCGGGCGTGGCCATGGTGACTGCAGGGCCGGGCGTCACAAACGCGGTCACCGCGATCGCGAACGCCCACCGGGCCGAGGTTCCGATGGTCGTCATCGGAGGCCGGAGCCCGATAAAGGAGTTCGAAAAGGGCTCGCTCCAGGAGATGGACCACACGGAGATCCTCCGGCCGATCACGAAGTGGGCACGTTGCGTACCGGCCGTCGACCGAATCCCCGACTACGTGGAGATCGCCTTCCGCAAGGCCGCGTCAGGCAGGCCGGGGCCCGTCTTCCTCGAATTTCCAACGGATATACTCCTCGAGGTGGTGAACGAGTCCGAGGTCGTCTGGCCGGACAAGTCCGATACCAGAGCACGGCCGTGGGGCGATCCGGAACAGATACGCGAGGCGGCAAGGGTCCTGGGCGAGGCAAGGAAACCGGTCGTCATGGGGGGAAGCCCCCTCTGGTGGGCAGGGGCGGCGCCCCTGCTGAGGCAGTTCGCCGAGACGACCCGTTTTCCCGTCTTCCTGAACGCTATGGGCCGAGGGGCCCTGCCCCCGAATCACCCTTACTACTTCTCCTACGCCCGGCGCCACGCCTTCACCGGAGCGGACGTTGTCATGACCCTTGGGGTGCCTCAGGATTTCCGCATGGGTTTCGGCAAGGCGATCAATCCCAAAGCCACCTGGATTCAGGCCGAGACCGATGCCAGCCTGATCGGCCACAACCGGAACCCGGAGATCGGCATCATCGGCGACATGGGGGCAGTTCTCCAGCAGTTGCTCGATGAGCTGGGGCCTCGGGAGGAACTCCCCTGGATCACAGAGCTTCGCGGAGTGGAGGAGGAGCGCTCTGCCCCGGTCCGGGAGAAGTGCAAGCGGGACAGTGTGCCGATCAACCACTACAGGCTCATCCAGGAGTTCAATGAGATCCTGGACAAGGACACGATCGTGATCGGAGACGGAGGGGACATCATCGTCCTGGCGGGAAGAATCATCCGGGTCCACGAGCACGGCCACTGGATGGACCCCGGACCGATGGGCGTGCTCGGCGTGGGGCTTCCGTTCGCCATGGCCGCCAAGGCGGCGAGGCCGGACAAGAAGGTAATCGTCCTGAACGGGGACGGGGCCTTCGGCATCACGGCCATGGACTTCGACACCCTTGTCCGGTTCAACCTGCCCGTGGTCCTGGTGATCGGGAACGACGCAGGCTGGGGGCAGATGCGAATCCCTCAGCTCATGCTCTTCGGGGACGACAAGAGCGTAGGCACCGACCTCAGCCCAACGACCCGGTACGACAAGCTGGCCGAGTCGATGGGCGGCCACGGGGAGCGGGTCACCGAACCGGACCAGATCAAGCCTGCCATCCTGCGCGCCCTGGATTCGGGCAAGCCGGCCGTGGTAGACGTGGTCCTGGACCCAAGGGGCTTGGCCGCAGAGGCGAACACCCGGGAACTGGCCGTCTGACGCGAAACGCCTTGTGCGAGGAGAGTTGATCGATGAGCAACCTCGAACACTTCATTCCCCCGAGAGACGCAACGGCCCTGATTGTGGTGGACATCCAGGAAAGGTTCTTCGCGGCCATGGAGGCGGAGAGAAAGGACACAGTCCTGGAGAACACGAAGCTCCTCCTTCAACTCGCAAAGACCATGGGCCTGCCTGTCCTGGTGACCGAGCAGTACCCCAAAGGGCTGGGCAAGACGATCCCGCCCGTCGTGGAGGAGCTTCCCCCTGGGGATGAGCCCTTTGAGAAGCTCATCTTCAGTTCCTGGAGGGCCGACGGATTTGCGGAGCGGTTTCGGGAGGCGGGTGCAAGGTGTGCCATCGTGATCGGTCTGGAATCGCACGTTTGTGTACTCCAAACCGTAATCGATTTGCTGGCCGAAAACATCGTGGTACACGTGCCCCGGGACGCGGTCGTCTCCCGAACGCGCGAGAACTGTGAAACAGGCCTCGAACTGATGGATCGGGCCGGGGCGTTCATCTCTTCCACCGAGACGATCATCTTCCAAATGCTGGAGCGGGCCGGAACAGACGAATTCAAGATCATGTCCAAACTCTTGAAGTGAGGAAGACTCGGAGTGAATCGAGGACGAACCTTTCTGATCATCGCGCTCATCGTCCTAGTGGTCGCAGCATCCGCCTGCAAGCGGGGAGACCCTCTCGACACCAAGGCGATACGCGGCTGGGCAGAGGGGGAAGGCTATCAGTGGATCGAGGGGCCTGACGAGATTCGAACCGAACAGGCGTTCTTCGACTACATAAACGGCGCGGCGCAACCGATCATCGACCTGGGTTGGAAACGCTCGGTTTACGGTGTGCTCAACAGGGACAAGAGCCGCCTTCGCCTCACCGTCCATGAAATGGGCGATTCGAGAGCGGCCGCCGCCCTCCTCGATCAGAGCGCATTCAACGACACACAGTCGATCGCCATCGGGGAGAGGGCCGTCTACTGGGACCGGGGGGCCTTCTCCAAGGGGATCCTCTTCCAGAAGG
This sequence comes from bacterium, assembly GCA_030609865.1. The sequence continues at coordinate 3,224 of JAUWSZ010000565.1, forward strand.
G
>JAUWSZ010000626.1 GCA_030609865.1 bacterium
ACCCGCTGTGGTACACCCCGATCCTGACGCTCCTGTTCCTCATGTCGGCCATCGCTGTGGGCTTTCCCATGGTGATTTTCGAGTCCATGTGGGCCTCCCGCGCCTTCGGCCGGAAGCCGGAAATGGAGGTCCTGACACCGCTGGCCAGGTTGATCCCCTTCTTCCTCGGAGCCTACATCGTGGCAAAGATCTCGGATCTCGTCATCCGGGGCGCGTACGTCCATCTGTTTGAAGGGAGCTTCCAGAGCATCATGTTCCTCGTGGAATTCGGGTTCGGGGTTCTGCTGCCCTTCTTCCTGCTGCTCTCGGAGCGGGTCCGCCGGTCCCCGACCGGCCTGTTCATTTGCGCAGCCCTGTATGTGATCCTCGGGGTGCTCCTCAACCGCATCAATGTGTTCGTGGTCGCCTACACGCCTCCGTATGCGACGGGGCCTTATGTTCCCTCCATCGGTGAGATCGCCGTCACGGTGGCCATGATTTCCGCCCTGATCCTCTGCTACCGGCTGATCGTGTCCATTCTTCCCGTCCTGCCGGCCCCGGAGGGCGATGAGGGCTCGCACGCCGCGAAGGCATGATTCGAGAAGACCAAGGGCACAGGAAGAAACGAATCAGACAAACAAGGTGAATGCCGTCAGGAGCTTACAGGATGAGCCGTACAACTGGAATTGCCGTGCTGATCTGGACCGTCTTTGTTCTGTCCCTCGCACCGGGACACGCCGACCCGATCGAGGGGGAGGCGGACTGCCGGTGTCCTTGCCCGTGTCCGGAGGCGTCTGTGTCCGAACCGTCCGCGGACTCGGAGAAGTGCCCGGAGACGGTCGTGTTGAAGCAGCTCGTGGAAGTCTATGAGGAGGTCGATTTTTCACACGCGGAGCATGCGGAGATGGCCGACGAAGGTTGCGCCACCTGTCACCACAAATCCCCCACGGGTGTTTACAAGAAATGCGGGGCCTGTCACGGGAGGGGCCTTTTCGAGGCTGACAAGCTGAACATCATCAACCTGAAGGCGGCCTACCACCGCCAGTGCATAGAGTGCCACGTGGAGTGGGAGAGCGGGCCCACCGGGTGTACGGAGTGTCACGAGATTCGCGAATAGGAACCCGGGAGATTCTTGTCGGTCACGAGGGGGAACGAGGAGATGAAGGCTTCGTATACGCTGTATGAGGAGGCCCAGATCCTCCTGGCCGGGATCAGGCTCTTCAAGCACCGTGAGAACAGGCTGCCCTCCCTGCAAGAACTCGCAGAATTCACGCACTTTTCCGTTGAGTCGGTGCATCATCTCTCGAACCGGCTCGAGAAGATCGGGGCCCTGGAAAGGATCCGAGGCGCCTTCGATGATCGAATCTGCCTGAAGGATCCCTTGCAGGCGGAGGTCCTTCGTGAGGCCCCGGATTCCCCGGACATAGGAGAGGATGTCAAGCAGTGGAAGGAAGAGCGGAAAAGCAGGCTAAAGGAAGTGGAAGAGAAATTCTCGGGCGATGTGGTCCGACAGGAAAAGGAAGACCAGTTTTCCGAGATCGAGGAGAAGCTGCGAAAAGGGGGGAAAGAGGAACGCAAGAGCCCCCTGGATGACCTGTTCTCCAAGAACCTGAAAGACTAGCAGGCCGCTCCAAAACGCCCATCTGCAGTGCTATTCCTGTTCCGACTCGATTTGTTTGGGTTCCGTCTCTCCCTCCCCCGCCCTGCACAAATCTCATCCGGAACAGGAGATACCACCAGAAGCCCCACGCCTCACTTCCCAAGGGCGGTTTCCTCTCGCGGCTTCCGACTTTCTTCTCAGAGTCTTTCATTGGAACATCGACGTTTTTTGCGTAGATGTTGGAAGAAGGTCATTTTGGCAGGCTGGAGGCGGGGACTGACCCCTGACCCCCGATCCCTGACCCCTTGCGGCGCAAGCCGCATTAGGCTTTATCGGGGTAATAAACGACGTCTTGATCGGTGATCGGCTGAATGAACCGCTCGTAGGCCTCGTGGATATACAAAGGCAGTTGGAACATGCCTTTGTGGAGTTCTCCGGAATAATACCTGAGCTTGAAATCCCCCTCGTTCACTCTTGATGCGACGTCGATTCCGGCCGGATCGTGGGCCCTGGAGCCCAGGATGAAGCTGTAGATCTCGTGGAAGGAGTGACTCATGTAGCTGTAGGGCTTCACGAAAGGAAAGATGGCCGCCATCGTGTTGTAGATTCTCGCGTGAGGCTCGATACGTACCGGATTCAGGGTCTCACTCTGGACGACCACGCAGCCGTGTGCGGAGAGTCGACGGCCGACCGTTTCGTAGAACTCCCTTGTGAACAACGGAGTGGAAGGCCTTCCCTCCAGGGGATCGGAGATGTCCACGAAGATGGCGTCAAAGGTCTCCCGGGTTTCCTCCAGGAATTTCCTGCCGTCCATGAACTTCAGGTCGACCCGGGGGTCCTCGTAGGCGCCCTGCGACCAGGAGGCAAGGTGCTCCTTGCAGATATCGACGAGTTCCTCGTCGATATCGATCATGACGATACGCTCCGGTTGGTGCTTCAGGACTTCCCGCAGGGTCGCGCCTTCCGAACCGCCAATGATGCAGACTGTATGGACCGGGCCGTGGGAGAACAGGGCGGGGTGAACGAGCATCTCATGGTAGATGAACTCGTCTACCTCGGCAGATTGCGTCATGTTGTCGAGAAACAGCATCCGGCCGTATTCGTAGCTGTCGATGATGTCGATCTGCTGGATCTTCGAGTGCGTCGACAGGACGTGCCGCTTCGTCCTGTGCAATAAGACAACGTTCTTTGTCTTTTCCTCGTACCAATGCGCGTCCATTTCTCTACCCGCGAGTGCCCTGAATAGGTTGTGGTGCAATAGGGGAAAGGGGCCGGAATCGATGGGGTGCCCCGGAGTCCTGATCCTCAGGCCGGCGGAACGGCCTCCATCGGCTTGTGCCGGAGTTCTTCGTGG
>JAUWSZ010000456.1 GCA_030609865.1 bacterium
CTTGGCCTGATCGCCAACTCCATCCCGGAGGACTGTGGCGGCTACGGGTACGAGCGCTCCGCCGTGACCGGTGTCCTCATCGCGGAGGAGCTTGCCTACGGGGACCTCGGCCTGGCCCTGGCCATGCTGAGTCCCACCCTTTTCGCCTACCCGATCCTGGAGATGGGCACGGACGAACAGATGAAGAACTATCTGCCCCAGTTCTGCGGAGAAGCCTTCAAGTTCGCCACGTCGGCCCTGATGGAGCCGCGGGTTACGTTCGATCCGACGATTCTCAAAACCACGGCGAGGAGGGAGGGGGAAGAGTACGTCCTCAACGGCGAGAAGTGCCTGGTCCCCTTTGCGGATCGTGCGGACCTGTTCCTGGTCTTTGCCACAACCTCCCCGGGTGCGGGCGCTACCGGGATCGAAGGCTACATCGTCGAGAAGGGCACGGAGGGCCTTCAGGTCGGCGACCGGGAGAAGTACATGGGCCTGAATGCCCTGCCGCTCCACAAGGTCACCTTCTCTGAGTGCAAGGTGCCGCTGGACAATCGTTTGGGCGGCAGCAGGGGATGCGACTTCCAGCGCATCCTGAACCTCTCCCGGATTTCCTGGTCCGCCATGGCCGCGGGCGTGTGCAACGCCACGAAGGACTATGCAGCGGATTACGCGAAGGAGCGCGTTCAGTTCGGGGAGCCGATCGCGAGCCGCCAGGCGATCGCCTTCATGCTGGCCGACATGGCCACCGAGACGGATGCGATGCGGTTCCTGGCCTGGAAGGCGGCCTGGCTTGCCGACAGGCAGGAGGACTGCACGCGCGAGGCCTATCTTGCCAAGCTCTATGCCGGGGAGTATGCCGCCAAGATTACCGACAACGGCGTTCAGGTCCTGGGCGGGCACGGGTACATCCGGGAACATCCGGTGGAGTTGTGGTTCCGCAACGGCAGGGGCATCGAGATCATCGACGGGTTGACCCTCGTTTGATCGCCGGCCCGGAAAGAGGTCTTTGTCGCTCGAGGTGCAACTGACTACGCAGACATACGAGGAGAATCGTTATGATCGATTTTGAACTCGCTCCCGCATTGAAGATGATCAAGGATTTCGCCCACGGGGTAGGCCGTGACACCTTCCGGCCGATTGCCCGGAAGTATGACGAAGAGGAGCACACCACAGCGGAGGAGATCGCCTTCATGGGTCCGATCATGGCCCAGAGATCAGCCGACCGCTCAAAGAAGCAGGAGAAGAAGGACACGGACGGGCCCAAGAAGCCGAGGGCCGAGACGGAAGACCGGGTCGGTGCGACCATGACAGCCGTTGTGGCCAGCGAAGAGTTCTCCTGGGGCGATTCGGGCCTGCTGCTCGCCATCCCGGGCAACGGCCTGGGCAACGCCGCCATCGCGGCGGTGGCCACCCCGGAACAGGATGAGCGCTTCGGAGGCAGATTCGCCGCCATGGCCATCACCGAACCGGGCTCCGGCTCCGATTCCGGCTCCATCTCCACTACGGCCGTCCTGGATGGGGACGAGTGGGTCATCAACGGCGAGAAGATTTTCGTCACGGATGGAAAGCAGTGTGACATCGTGGTGGTGTGGGCAACGATCGACAAGTCCGCCGGCAAAGCCGGGATCAAGAGCTTCGTGGTCGAGAAGGACCGTCCGGGCGTCACGGTCACCAAACTCGAGCACAAGCTGGGCATCCGGGCCTCGGACACCGCTTCGATCGTCTTCGAGGACGTTCGCATCCCAAAGGACAACTTGCTCGGCTCGGCGGAGATCAAGACCAAGACCGAGGGTTTCAAGGGTGTGATGAAGACCTTTGATAACACTCGCCCGATCGTCGGCTCCATGGCGATCGGGATCGCCCGTGCTGCCCTCGAGTTCACGAAGGAGAAGCTCGAGGACGAGGGTTTTCAGTTCCGCTATGGCCTGAACAAGCACCAGCAGGGCGCGATCGAAAGAGAGGTGCTCTTCATGGAGGCCGAGATGGAAGCCGCACGTCTCCTGATCTGGAGGGCGGCCTGGATGGGCGACAACAGCCGGGCCAACGCCATGGAGGCATCCATGGCCAAGGCCAAGGCCGGCCGGATCGGTTCGGAAATCACCCGGAGGTGTGTGGCCCTCCTGGGGCCCATCGGCTATTCCCGGGAGTGGCTCGTCGAGAAATGGGCCCGGGACTGCAAAGTCAACGATATCTACGAGGGCACCCAGCAGATCCAGCAGCTCGTCGTGGCCCGAAATCTGCTGGGCTACTCCCGCGCCGAGCTGAAGTGATATTCAGGTTGCAGGGGCCTGACCCCTGGTCCCTGCAACCCTTTCCTCCCTAGCTCCGCCACGCCACGCAATGGGGTCAGGTCTTGAATTTGAACATCTTGCTGTTGGTCCTTCGACAGTATCCTCGCGGTAAATGTTCAATTGCAAGACCTGACCCCTCAATACTTTGCTTTCTGATTATTGCTTATTGAAAGAGCGATCTGGCGATCACTCTCGTGAACCAGACGAGAAGGACGAACAGCGCGAGGGGAAAAACGAGGCAATCGAACAGATACCCCGCGATCAGCTTCAGGATCCAGACAACCAGCTCGGAGGCCTTTTCCTTCAGATAGGATGCCATCCGGTTGAGCTGCTCTTTTGTCTGGGTCCATTTTGACCGAAGCCCGCCGTCGGCCGTCGGATTCTCTGAGAACAGTTCTTCCGTGAGGGCAGACAGCCCGGATTCCGCTTCCTCGATCGAGGGGGCGGTGATCCTGCTCGACAAGTAGGCTCCGCCCGCGATCGAAAGGGGAAGCATCAGGTAGCAGGCTGTCGTAAGAACGGTCATGAACAGGGCGACTTCCCGGAACGCCCGGTGCGTCCGGGGGAGCCTGGCCGGGGGGCCTTGCGTAATCACCATCAGCGCAACGGCTGCGAGGGTGATGGCCAGGAGCCAATGATTGGCGAGGGAGGCAGCCTCCAGAAGGGTTCGTGTCCCGAGGAGGATGACGCCACCGGCGAGAACGGTCCTCCAGGCAATGTCAACACTGTCGTACGCGGCCTGCACCACGTCTCCCACCTCGAGCCCGAACCCGACGCCTATCTCCGTTCCCTCCACGATGGCAAGCCCCACCTTGATGGTCGACAGGACCGCAAAGGTTCGAAGAGACCGCTGGAAGGACGACTCCAGGTACTCGTCGTTCTTCGAGGTGAGCCTGTCCAGACCGCACGTCCCCAGGAGCCTTTCCGTGAACCCAAAGGCAGTGAGAACGATTCCTCCGATCAGGAGGATCACGATCAACAGCCGTTTCCGTGGGATACCTGCTATCGAAGTAGTCGCCATGAGATAGAGACCTTGGATATTGCGAGCGAAGCGAAGAAATCCCCAGCCTTCAGTGCTTCGTTAGCCGGGGGATTGCCGCGTCGGCTCCGCCTCCTCGCAATGTCCGCAATTGGGGTCCCTTTCGGCCTGACCCCTGTCCGTTGGCTATTAGCTATTAGCCTTTAGCTTTTAGCCCACCCGCAACCACCCGCTGGGGGAAGGGTGGGGAGCTAATAGCTAACAGCTTACAGCCCCTTTTGTCCTTTTGCCGTTGGCCTGCTCGGTTGGATAAGCCGCCTACTGAGTGCACAGGAAGCTGTCGCTATGTTTCCCAAGGTGTGTTTTCGTTCCTCGGTGCTGCCCGGGGTTCCCTCGGAGATTTTCGCCGGGCGACTTCGAGGGAGGGGGAGACGGAGCCCAAGTAAATCGGAGAGGGAGCCGATAACAGTACCGAACGCTAAGACTCTACTGAAAGACGGCAATATTTCCAAGTCGCCCCGTTATAC
>JAUWSZ010000061.1 GCA_030609865.1 bacterium
GACTCTTGTCCGCCGCAGTGACGAAGGATGAGTGGAACGCCGCAGATGGCCGTTTCTCAACAGCCTCCTAGTAGCCGAGTGCCTCTCCAATCAAGATCACGGTGATGTCGGTGAGCATGGGTCTTCGGTGGAGAATCAGCGTGGCCCTGCAGATTCGGTTGGCGTCGTGACAGTCCACGCAACCCTTTCCCTTCGTACAGGGAAGGTCCATGTTCAGGCTCTTGGCCCGCATCGGTGCAGCCACCTCCTTGATTCTTCGAAAGGCGGCGTGAAGATCCGGGACGATTTTTTGGATGCCCGCCAGGAGGAAGACCTTTGCGGGGCCAAAGGTCATGGCAGAGGTTCGGTTGCCGATCCCATCGCGGCTGACCAGTTCCCCTTTTTCGGTGAGCGCGTTGACGCTGCTGAGCAGGACATCGCACACGAGTTGATCCTTCCGGACCTGGAGGGTCTCCTCGAAGGTGAGGGATTCGTCCCAGTGATCGAGGAGGAGGGCGCCCTTCTGTTTGAGGCCCTCCACGAGATTCATCTCCCGGAGGGTTGAAGATCCTCCCAATCCCACACGCATGCCTGGGGGAATCGAATCGAGGACGAACTGTTTGGCCTCTTCCGCCTTGGGGAAGTAATGGGCCAGGAATTCGTTCTTCTTGAGTGCCTTCAGGGTGCGGGCAACTTGGTCGTTCGTTGTGTCAGCGTTTCCGGCGGTCATGGTCCAGGCTCATCCTTCTCGGGCGTTGATGATCCGTTTTCAACAGAACCAAAGATCTGTCGGGCAAATTCCCCGTCCTGAAAGAAGGTCTTCGTGATCTGATAAGGATTCGAATCCTCCTGTTCCACCTGCTTCATGCAGCTCCGGAACCGTTCGTCATCCCTTGCCAGCATTTCCACCTTCTTGATGAATCGATGGCCGAGAATTTCCATGAAATGCCGACGTCGGATCTTTGCTCTTCGTTCCCCTTCGTTCGTATGTGTCGCAATATGGTCGCGGTGCTTGTTCAGCTCTTCGTAAATCTCATCCACGCCTTGATCCTGGTTCGCCTGGCTGAGCAGAACCGGCACCTTCCAGTCGGATGCGCCGCAGTCGTTCAATTCCACCATGCCCTTCAAGCCAGAGGCCATCTTCTCGGCCCCTTCCCTGTCCGCCTTGTTCACGATGAAGAGATCGGCAATCTCCATCAGGCCAGCCTTCATCGTCTGCACCGTATCACCGGACTCCGGCACGAGCACCACGAGGGTCGTATCGGCGATATTCACGATATTGAGCTCGGTCTGGCCGACGCCCACCGTCTCGATGATGACCACATCCATTCCAAAGGCGTCGAAAAGCTGAAGAACCTCGCTGGTCGCCCTGGACAGACCGCCCCCTGTTCCTCTCGTCCCCAGGCTGCGGATGAAGACGCCTTCATCCAGGGCATGCCGTTGCATCCTGATTCGATCGCCCAGGACCGCCCCGCCTGAGAAGGGGCTGGAGGGATCGACGGCAATGACCCCGACAGCCTTGCCCTGTGCCCGTATGCGAGCGATGAGCTTGTCCACGAGGGTGCTCTTCCCGGCCCCGGGCGGCCCGGTTACCCCGAAAGAGTAGCATCTTCCGGTCTTCGGGTAGATCTCCTCCATAAGCTCAGGAACGGAGGGGGCATCGTTCTCGACAGAAGTCACAAGCTTGGCCAGTGCAAGCTTTTCGCCGGCCAGCATACGTTGGAGCAGGCTCGGATTTCCCGGCTCTTCGCTTTGATTCGCGAGTCCGTCCTTGTCTGCGTCTCGCATCAGGGCCTCCAGGGGTAGTGCCTCAGCCCGACGATCTATAACGGGTTGGCTGAAGGGTAACGGGATCGGCAACTTGCTGGTCCCGCTGTGTTTTTTCCCCTTCCATGTCACTCATAATTTATACCAGTTCGTCCTTCCGAAGTAAATCTCAGGCAGGGATTCTGGCCGCGGGCCCGCGCTGTCGATAGGCTCAAAGGGCAGGCTCGAGGACAAGGATCTCTGTCGGCTCCGGCAGGGAGTCCTGCTCGATTTCGACGGTGGAATCCCCGATCTTCTTGACCTTTGACTTCCCCTCCAGGAATGCGGCCACTTCCTCGATCGGAAAGGCGCATTTGGGCGTCTTGTAATGCATCGGAATGACGATGCGGGGCTTGAGCTGATCCGTGACCCGGGAAGCCTCTGCCGGCCCCACCGTGAACGTTCCCCTTACGGGAAGCAGCATGACGTCGGGCCGGCCGATTTCCGCGATTTGGTCGTCCGAGAGCACGTGGCCCAGGTCACCAATGTGGCAGACCCGCATCCCGTCCGCCTCGAGACAGAAAACGTAATTCTCGCCCCGCTCCTTGCCGCCGCTGTCGTCGTGGAACGTGTGCACCCGCTTGATCTCAACGCCTTTCACCGTGTCGAAGCCGGGCCCTTTCGTGATTACAGGGTCTCCCTTTACCGCGCTCGTGTGGTTTTGGTCCTCGTGCTGATCGTGGCTCACGGTGACGATGTCTGCTGGCAGATCGATCGGTCCGTATCCCAGTGCACCGCCATAAGATCCTGATTCGTAGGGATCCATCACGATGCGGACGCCGTCCTTGGTTTCCAGCAAGAAGGCTGCATGTCCCAACCATTGAATCTTCATCGTTTTCCTCCTCTGTTCCAAGTATTTGCTTTGATATGTTGGATCCGTCTGCGTCCCTGAGGATTGGTATTAGGTATTAGCTGTTAGGTATTAGCCCTCCCAACCACCCTCCCGGGTGCGCTTCCGGAGGGGCAGTGGAGGGGAGCTAATACCTAATACCTAATACCTAACAGCTAACGGCTAATACCCCAGAGCCAACCAACGCACCCATTCTCTCTATCGACGGCTCTTATGCCTCTCATCCCACTAGAGCAATTCTCCCTGCTTATCCTGTGGCACCGGGATCTCAAAGTATTCGAAGGCGTGCTGCGTCGCGATCCGACCCTGTCTTGTCCTTCCCAGGAACCCTTTCTGGATCAGGTACGGTTCGTGTACGTCCTCGATCGTGTCCGGCGCCTCGTTCACAGCCGCGGAAAGGGTGTCGATCCCGACGGGACCCCCTTGAAACCCCTCGATGATCGTGAGCATGATCTTTCGATCCATCTTGTCGAGGCCCTGTTCGTCCACCTCCAACAACCGCAGGGCCAGGGACGCCGTGTTCTGATCGATCATGCCTTTGCCCCGTTCCTGGGCATAGTCTCGGACCCGCCGGAGCAAACGATTAGCAACCCTTGGCGTTCCACGAGCCCTCTGCGCGATCTCGAAAATCCCTTCCTCGGTGTAGGGGACATCCAGGAGTCTGGCAGAGCGATCGAGGATGGTCTGGAGGTCCGTGGGAGTGTAGAAGTCGACCCGGTCGATCACGCCGAACCGAGTGCGGAGAGGAGACGTGAGGAGCCCGGCCCGTGTCGTCGCACCGACGAGGGTGAACCGTGGAATGTCCAGCTTGATGGCCCTCGCGCTCGGCCCCTGCCCGATGATGATGTCGAGTTGATAGTCCTCCATGGCCGGGTACAGGATCTCTTCGACAGGACGGGGCAATCGATGGATTTCATCGATGAAGAGAACGTCATGGGTCCCGAGATTGGTCAGGATGGCGGCCAGGTCTCCCTGTTTCTCCACGGCCGGGCCTGAGGTGGTGTGGATCTGAACCCCGAGTTCTCTGGCCAGGATGTATCCGAGCGTCGTCTTGCCGAGTCCCGGAGGGCCGTAGACCAGGACGTGATCGAGCGCCTCGTTCCGACGCTTCGCGGCGTCGATGAAGATGCGGAGCTTCTCTTTGAGAGAATCCTGGCCGATGAACTCCCGAAGGAGAGAGGGCCTCAGGTTGACTTCGGCGAAGTCTTCCTCGTGCCGTGTGGGGCTGACCGGGTTGTTGTCTGTTTCCTCTGACATGGTCGATGCGTTCTACCCCATTGCGGCTTGCGCCGCAAGGTGAAAGGCGAAAGGGTGTTGTGAGCTGTTAGCCGTTAGCTTTTAGCTATTAGCCCAGCACCCCTTCTTCGCTGGCATCCTCGTGGGGGTAGCGGTTGGGAGCTAACGCCTAATCGCTAACAGCTAATAGCCAAAGATCAGGGGTCAGGCCCCACCTCCATCCTGCCAACATGACCTTCCTGCAACATCAACGAAAAAAACGTGGATGTTCGAATGAAGGCCCCTAAGTCTCCCGGACAAGCTCCCGGAGGGTTGATTTCAGCAGGGCTTCGAGTCCGCCCCCTTCTGGATCCTCCTCTTTCCGGAGGGCTCTTTCGATCGCCTTTTCCGATTCCTTTCTTTTATACCCGAGATTCATCAAGGCCGACAAGACCTCCAGGTAGAGTTCCCTCTGTTGAGGAGGAAGCGACTCTGTGTGCGTGATCACCCACTCGCGGGGGGGAATCCTGTCTTTCAACTCCACGACGAGTCTCTCCGCCATCTTCTTTCCCACCCCGGGGATTCTCTGAAGCCGTTGTGTATCCATGCAGACGATCGCCTCCAGGAGCTCGTTGGCAGGCAACCCGGAAAGAATGTTCACGGCCAGTCGTGGGCCGATCCCGTTGACCATCGTAAGGAAGCGAAATGCCTCTTTTTCCTCCTGGCGGAGGAAACCGATCAGCAGGACCTGATTCTCTCGCACATGTGTGTGAATCATCAATTGAACCTGAGAGCCTGCATCCGGGAGCCCATAGAGGGTCGGCAGGGGCACGAGCACCTCGAAGCCTACCCCGTTCGCCTCTATGACGACAGCTTCCGGGGATTTCCTGAGCAGAGTGCCTTTCAAGCTTGCGATCAAGGGAGGTCTCTTTCCACGGGTTGCACTCGTTTATCAAGCCGTTGGATCCGTTCCACATGCTGCACGAGAGAGGCCTCTCTCCGTTGCCTGGGAGGTTTGAAAACAGTGCGCGTGGCAGATGCAGACGGCCAGCGCATCGGCAGCATGGGAAGGGAGCTTCTTGTCGATGCGGAGCAAGGCCTTTACCATTTCACTGACTTGCTGTTTGCCGGCCTGGCCGTAACGGCAGACCGCCTTCTTGATCTCCGTGGCCGCATACTCGTAGACCGGGATCCCGACGAGGGCGGCTGACAGGAGTGTTACCCCCCTGGCCTGGCCGAGCAGGAGTGCGGAACGGGCGTTCCGTGCGAAAAACACCTGCTCCACGGCCATGTGGTGAGGTTGAAATTCCCGAAAAACCTTCTCCAGTTCCGCATGGATTGTCGAGAGCCTTTCGACGAAGGGGGTCTTTGCTGATGTGTTGATGGATCCGTTCGTGACGTGTGCGAGTCGGCCCCGTTCGTCCGTATCGACGATGCCGAAGCCTGTGTGCGAAATTCCTGGATCGATTCCCACGACCCGCATGCTTCGTATCCTTTCGAACAGAGGTCTGCCTCCAGCGGGAAGGTCTTTGACCGGGCAGGGAACCGACGGAGGAGAGTTCTGCAAGGAGGAAGCCTTAGCCGTTCGTCAGGCTTTCCATGACCTCCTTGGAGATGTCAAAGTTGGAATAGACATTCTGTACGTCGTCGTTGTCTTCCAAGGCATCCATCAACCGGAGGCTCTGTTCGGCCTCCTTCCCCTGGAGTCGAACGGTGTTCTTTGGAATCATCGTGAGGTCTGCGGCCTGGTAGGTCACCCCTTTTGCATCCAGGGCCTCTTTGACCGCCTGGAAGGCCTCCAGTGACGTGTACACCTCGAACTGTCCGTCCTCCGCATCCTCGACGATGTCATCGGCGCCCGCTTCCAAAGCGATCTCCATCAGGGTCTCTTCGTCCACACCCTCGGAAGGAACCGAGAGATAGCCCTTCTTCTCAAAAATCCAGGCAACACAACCGTTTTCGCCCAGGTTCCCGTTCTGCTTACTGAAGATGTGACGAACCTCTGCTGTGCAGCGGTTCTTGTTGTCCGTCATGACTTCTATGAGGATGGCCGTGCCCCCCGGCCCGTATCCCTCATACGTGTACTCATCGTACCGCACACCTTCCAGGTCCCCGGTCCCCTTCTTGATCGCCCGGTCGATGTTGTCGGCAGGCATGTTTTCCGACTTCGCGCGGTCGATGGCCGTTCTCAATCGAGGGTTCATACCGGGATCCCCGCCCCCGGCCCGGGCGCTCACCGTGAGTTCCCGGATCAGCTTGGTGAAAATCTTCCCCCGTTTTGCGTCTTCCCTCGCCTTCTTGTGCTTGATGCTGTGCCATTTCGAATGTCCGGACATAGGGGTTCCTCCTGGCTCTTAAACCCTTATCGTATATTGCTTTCTTCGAGACCTCGATGGTCTGCCACGCCTGCATATTAAATCAATGTGAAACAGGAAAGCAAGCTCGTTTCACTGCTCTTTCGGCGTGGGGGGGCTCCCCTGACTCGGGTGGGGATAGGGGCCGTACGAGCGAATGACGGAATCCGGAGGTCGAAGTTTTCTCCACTCCGCCTCGAATTCATCGTACGGTTTTCCCCGCCCGAGTCTCTCGGCCTTCCTTTGCGCCCTGGATCGCGCGGTCCCTTCTGTGTCGAGCCTGAGCGTCTTGTCGTCGTAGACGATACGATAGACGTTCCGGGCGGCCCAATGCGTGGTCAGCCCGTCCCTCAGATCCTTGAGCACGGCGTCAGGGTCTCGTTCGAGGGCATCTCCATACCCTGCGCCGCCGCCCACGAGAAAGGTGAACGTATCCCCATTCATCAGGGGACGGACGGACATGCAGATGTGATGGAATCCCACCTGGCCCTCTTCCGGGTTGTCCGCCTCGTAGACCTCGTCCAGGGTACGGGCGATCGCTGTCTTGCCCTCGCTCAGGAGAGCCTTTACGTTGCTTCCCTCCACCGTACGGACGAACGTGGTGGGTGCGGCGTACCCGCCGAAGATCCCCAGGGTCGAGGGGAACTTGGAACCGTAGCCGAAGGCCCCCATGGCCACCCAGGGGACGTGATGCATCATCATGCTGAAACCGACGCCCGAACCGCCGCGAAACTTTCCGTGGCCGTAGGAACTCTTGAAGTAGTTGCGAACCAGGTACAGGAAGGGCCGGTCCGATTCGGTGGTCTCCACGTCCGAGCAGTCACTCATCGTGGCAAAATAGGCCCCGGCGCCGTCCACCCCGTCCATGTCCGGTCGCGCACCGGCCCCGGTGGCGTTTATCTCGGGCGAGATGTCGGCCATCGGCTCGTTCCATTGATTCATCCCCCCGTACACCGGCACCCCGAAGCCCTGATGCCAGGCAGCCACGGCACGCAACGGATCCAGATGGTAGCTCATGCGAGCCCCGGCAAGAAATACGCCGTGCGCAAAGCAGGTCTGTGTGAAAGGGGCGAGCGAGGTGGGCGCTTCTCCGTGGGCGTTGATCATGGAGTCCTCGGGAAACTCCCATTCCAGGGTCTCCAGCAGACCATTGTTGGCCGGCAGATCGTGAAAGAACCACCCGCAGAAATAGACCATCGAGAGGCCGATGATTCCCTGAAAGAAGGAGTTCATCGGCTTGTCCGGAAGCATGGGGGTCGTGTCCTCGAAGGTGAACTTGATCTTGTCCCCCCGCTTGGTCAAGATGAGTCCGATCTTGGTCAAGGCCGGCTCCGGGCCCACGGTATCCATGAAGCGAGGTTGCCGGAACACGCCGTCGTTCAGGCGGCGAACCTTTCTCTTGGCCCCCTCCGCCGTCACGGTGAGGATCCGTCTCAACCCCCCGATGAAGAAGGAAACGCCCTTCCGATCGATCTGCTCGACGATTCGGCGCTGGGCGATCCGACAGGCAGCCAGCCGGGCCTTGATGTCAAGGATCAGGGTCCGGGGGTCACGGGTCATGGCAGCGAACATGTTGAGGAGGTCTTCCCTGAGAACGAAGTTCTAGCCTATCTTTACGGGCGGTACGAGCAGCCCTTCGTCGTACTTGGATTCAGAGTTGGAGATCAGTCCGCCCGGCTCCTTACCGCCCGCCTCGCCTGTATGGACAACGGCCCCGGTGAAGCAGACGAGCTTGTCCCCGTGGAAAACGGGCACGCACAAGCCCATGTCGGCGCCGTGCACCCCGCCGTAGAAAGGATCGTTGAAAAAGAAAGAGTCCCCCTCTCTCACGCCGACCGACGGGTCATCGATCCAGTGTTTGACGATGTACTTCACCGGGATCTGTCCGAGCACGGCGTGAAACCAGATCCCTGTTGCCACGACAGCGAGATCCCCCTGAGCCGTGTAGATTCCGAAGGCCACGTCTCCCCAGCGCATCCCGCTGGAAGCGCCGAGCTTCATCGTCGTTTCCTTGCCTTCCTGGGCGATCATGCTCATCTTGTGCTGGAAGATCTCGAAATCCACATCCGCGATCAGGTCCTGTGCCGCCTTTTCGTCGGAGGTCATCGGTTCCGGCCTGAGCCGTTGAACGACTTCCGTATCCCTGCCGTATGTTCTGCCCTGCATGTTTCCCCTCCTTACGATCGGAAATCCGAAACAAATACGAATATCAAATGACCAAAGCACGAAACATGTTTAGAACATTGGGTCATTCGAATTTTGGGTTTGTTTCGCATTTCGTATTTCGTGCTTCGAAATTCACACCTCGCAATGTCCCAACGGCTGATGACCTTTGGTCTGGTTCTTCACCTCAGTTTGGGGGACGAGACACTCGTGAAGTGACTTGGAAATATCGCTATGTTTCCCTTGCAGAGCTCGAGTTGTTCGGTGCTGTCCGGGGTTCCGTCGGAGATTTGCGCCGGGCGACTTCGGGGGAGGGAGAGACGGAGCCCAAGCAAATCGGAGAGGGAGCCCCGGACAGTACCGAACTGC
>JAUWSZ010000003.1 GCA_030609865.1 bacterium
AGAGGATTTCAGCCAGGAGGCGGGAGAAATCACTCCAACGCTGAAGGTGAAGCGTCGGTTCGTCTCGGAGAAATATAGGGATCTTCTTGAAGAAATGTATGGAGGATGAGATCAATCTCGAGTAAATTCCTCCATCCAGTCTCGCGGGTACCCCGGGATGCCGCGACCCATCCGGCCGAGGAAGGCCTTTGTGTATTTGTAATAGGCCGGCATGGAGGTGAGCATCTGTAGTTTGACCCTGGGCGGGAGGCGTGTGATCGCCTCGAACACACGGTAGAGGTACATGTGATGGCGATTTATCCGGTCGAAAAGGACCTGAGCTCCGTCGCGATCCCGGACGGCCATTGCCGAAACCTTACCGGATGTGAGGGCGCCCACGATACCATAGCCGCAATAGGGGTCGTAGCTGCCCGAGGCTGACCCGGTCATGATGTACCTGTTTCCAGGACCAAAGAACAAGCGCGTGCCGATCATGGTTTCACAGTAGAACGGCTTCCAGCCTTCGATCTCAATGCCTGCCCGCTCTCGGCACTGCCGGTTGATGATCTCCAGCGACTTCTCGGCGATCTGTGTTCGGCGTCCGAAGACAAGGCCGTAGAGGATGCCGTTCATGGCGACTGCGTAGAAGTAGTCGGGCGAGTAGGTATCCGCGAACTGCCAATTGGCCGGCCCAAGCTTGGTCTCCATGACAAATGCGTAGCCGTGTCCGTCGATGAGTTTGTGCACGGAAAAATCTTCCACGGTACACATCGTGCCCGTTGCGACGATACTCCCGGGTGGAACGTCTTTCAGTCGATTGACCGGATGGCTAAATTCAAACTGTACCCCGTGATCGATGCACATCTTGTACAAATACATGTCAATGGCCGTCTCGCGATCGCCGCGCTCCACCCCGTAGTGGTTGAGGTTTGGGTAGAGCCGCTTGTTCCGGATCCACAATTGGGTTTCCGACAGGAGTTGAAAACAGCTCGAGACGTCGATACCGATAAAATCTGACGTATAGGGGAGGTCGATCGGCGTTGCATGGAGGGACGGATGATACGCGGGGGATCCGCCTATGTTCTTCTCCTTTTCCAGAATCAAAACCTCATCGCCCTGTCGGGCCAGATCGATAGCAGCGACCATTCCGGAAAGGCCCGCACCCACAACGGTTCTCTTGGCCATAGCCAATCTCCTCTGAAGATTCTGGATGTGAGCAAATCTGATCGTATCCGTACAGTCTCATCAATTCAAGCATATTGTGCAGGCCTTAAGGGAAAGCAGACTACTTAGGATGAATATTCACAGGTACAGCCGTCGTCTGCGCAAGCCCGGTAACCGGATCATATCGGACATCATACGGAATCAGACGCTGCACATTGCTTCCTTTCTCCCGCACACCCCGTTCGTCCGAAGGATAGCCCCAGCCGAAAGCAAGTGCGACCACATCCGGTTGCAAATCTTCGGTCGATTCGACGACGGCCTCCACCGTGCCGAAGCCGCTGTCCACCACCACGATATCGTCATCCTTGACGCCGAGTGCCCCCAGGGCCGTCGGATGCATCAGCAAGGGGTTGAATGGACGTTTTGCCAGCAGAGAAGGCAGATTCTGACCCTGCGTGCAATACGACTCTTGCATGCGATAGGAGATCAAGCGGAAGCGGCAATCCTCGTCGGACTCGTAGCCGCCGCCTTCGATCACAGGCTCAGCCCGCAGGACGCGCAATTCCTCCAGAACCTCCGGGTGGCCGACCGCCATTTTCTTATCTTCGTGTCCGATCATGTTCGGGAGGAGACCGCCTGCCTTGAGTTCTCGTTCACCCCACACGTGGCCCCCAGGATACTTTTTCAGCTCATCCAGCGGTACGCGTTTCATCGGCTGAAGTCCGTCCATGAGCGCATCCGCCGTTGGTCGGGTGTCCATGCTGATATTCGGGATATTGAGGTCGATGTCCAGCCTCTTGGCAAGACCCCAGTATACTTCCCAGTCCTCCAGCACACCTTCCGGCGGATCTACGAGGGCCGGGGAGTACTGGCCAAAGGGGAAGGGAAAAGCGATATCGGCGAGCCTCGTCATGTCCGGTCGTTCAAAAGGGTGTCTCACGCCGAAAACGTAGTCGGCAAACTTCGCCGTAGCGCTCATGAAGTGTTCATTGACCACGAGCAGGTCGAGACCCTTCAAGGCGCGGACGGTAGAGGCCTCATCGGGAAGCACAAGGGCCGGGTTGCCGCCCAGCACGAAGAGGGCACGGATCTGGCCTTCGCCTGGCGTGAGAATCTCGTCCGTAAGGGTGTTGCTCGGCAACTCGTTGAAACCACCCAGGACGTTGAATATGCCCTTGATGCCCCTGATGCGGGATGTCTCCCCGCTTTCGAGGGCCAGGGGAAGCGGGCCCATGCCGTCTGGAATCTCGAACCCGAGGGCCCCCTCGTTCCGGACGAGTCCGCCCGGGCGATCATAACGTCCGCACAGGGCGTTCAACGTCATGACAAGGTGGATCCCGAGGTTCTGGTGGCGGGACATGTGCACGCCTTGGCCGCTGGTGGCGCCTCCTCTCTCCGGTGCAGCGAACATGCGTGCCGCCTCGAGGATCAGGTTTTCCGGCACACGGGTGCGTTTCGAGACATAGGCAAGGTCAAAGTCTTCCAGGGATACGCGGAGTTCGTCCACACCGCTCACGGTGTTCAGAACGTACTCCTTGTCGTGGAGTTGTTCATCCAGGACGACCCGGATCATGCCTGCGAGGAGGGTAGGGTCCTCTCCGGGCTTCACCTGGAGGTGAATGTCCGCCAGTCGGGCGATAGAACTCCGCCGGGGATCGATCACGATGAGCTTCATGCCCCGTTTCTGGCTGTCTCTCAGGCGTTTGAGGGGATTCGACTGGGGCATGATGAGTTGTTTAGAGTCGACCGGATTCGTGCCGACGAACATGGCAACATCCGCCCTGGGCACATCAAACAGGCTCACAGGGACAGGGCCGCCGAACAAGCGGAACAAGGCAACGGAAAAACCGGGCGAGTCAACGGTGAAGCAGGTATACATACTTGGAGAACCGAGGGCCTCGATGAATTTGGAGGCGTACCAGGGACCGGAGGCTGAGTTGCGATACCCGCCGCACCCAACGTATGCGGCAACGGATCGAGGGCCGTATTTGTCTATGATTTCCTTCAGTTTCGCCGCGATTTCGTCCAGGGCCTGCTCAGGCGGGATTTCGTTTCGGCGGCCGTCCGCGAGCTTCTGGGCCGCCAGGAGCCGGTCCGGGTGGTAGATGCGTTCGAGCTCCGCTCTGCCTTTGATGCACGTATAGCCCTGGGAAACGACATTGTCCGGATCTCCGCGTACCGCCAATACCCGGTTCTCCTCTACGTCTACCTCGATTCCGCAAGAGGCGTGGCAAAAGCGACAGAAGGACTTCTTGGTTTCCATCATGTGACGACCCTCCCTCTGAAGATCATATCTCGCGACCGGCCCAAGCTGCGTCAGAGGTGGCCTGGAGGGCTGTAGCGGGGTTCCGTGCATCGCCGATCACATAGATTTCGGCCACCTTGTCCTTGACGGCTGCAGACAGGTTGTCGGCCGATTTTGCCCCTGTGGCCAGAATTACATACTCGGCATCCTGAACGGAGACATCTTGGCCGTCTCGGGTGAACAGCACCCCATCATCGACGATTTCCTTGGCTTTGGCCTTGAGCATGATCGTCACTTGTTTTTCGCGCAACCTCTCCATGAGCAGGTGCCTTGCCTCTGAGTTCCCGTCCAGGGCGAGCCTGTCCTGCATCTCCAGGATGGTCACATGGGTGGGAGCCACACCCAGGTTATCCGTGGTTTGCGCCAGGAAGTCGGCTGTTTCGCAGCCCACGAGGCCACCACCAACGATAACGACGTTGCCGGCCAACGAGGCCTCATGGCCGGCCAGGACCTCCCAGGCCGTGACGACATTGTGTCTGTCGACTCCCTGAAGTGCTTCCGGGATCAGGGGCCTGGCTCCTGTGGCCACGATGAGCACATCCGGCTTGCGCTCGTCGATGAGTTCCGGGGTGACCTCCTTGCTCAACTCCACCTGTACGCCCGCTTTCTGTGCTTGTGTGGAAAGGTACTGGATCAGCTGGCTGATCTCCTGCATGAAAGGGGGTACGCTGGCGATGTTGATCTGTCCACCCAGTTTCTGTTCCTTCTCACAGAGGGTCACCTTGTGCCCTCTCAGGGCCGCCACCCGCGCCGCTTCCAGTCCGGCCGGGCCTCCACCCGCAACCAGGACGTGCTTCGGTTTGTCAGCGGGGACGAGAGCCATCTCCCTCTCCTTTCCCGCAGCCGGATTTACGATGCAGGTGGCATGCTGCCCTTGCACAACGGTGCCGATACATCCGATGTTGCAGGCAATGCAGGGCGCGATGTCCTCCAGATCGCCTGCAGCGGCCTTGTTGGGCATCTCAGGGTCGGCATGGAGCGCCCGTCCCATGGACACCATGTCCGCCTTGCCGGTTTCCAGGACGAACTCCGCCAGCCGGGGGGTGTTGATCCTGCCCACGGAGATCACCGGTATGTCGACCACCTGCTTTAGGGCGTGTGCAAAGTCCGCATTGAGGGCGAGAGGGGTTCCAGATGGGGCAACGACCGCCCAGAAGACGGTGGGGATGGTGCCGCCCGACACCTCGATGGCATCTACACCGGCATCGACGAGGATGCGGGCAATGAACTGGCTCTCCTGAAGGGTTCGGCCACCAGTTCGCCGCTCGTCCCCGGCAATCCGTACGATGAGGGGGAAGTCGGGGCCGACCTTGTCCCGCGCCGATTTGATGATATCCAGCAGGATCTTCGCTCTTCGTTCCAGGGAACCGCCATAGGCGTCTGTTCGCTTGTTGAAGAAGGGGGACATGAAGGATCCGACCAGGGCATAGCCGTGAGCGGCATGGATCTCCACCGCGTCGACGCCGGCCTGCTGCGCGCGCCGAACTGCATGCCCGAAGTCCTCGACAATGGCCTCGATTTCGCTGCTGCTGAGTTCTCTGGGCATGCTTCGAAAGATGCCGCGCCCGGCCACGGGGGAGGGGCCGACAGGATCGATCCCTGTCAGGATCTTCATGGACTCAGGCCCCGGGTCCATGAGTTGTGCTGCCAGTTTCGCGCCGTGGCGATGCACGGCGTCCGCCAGCTCCTTCCAGCTCGGAAGCAGGGCATCATCGTACAGGCACCGGGGGAGCAATCCGTATTTCCGTTCGGGATTCACCGCGCATGCCTCGGTGATGATCAGACCTGTGCCGCCTCTTGCGCGGGCTTTGTAGTAGTCACGGTACTTCTCCGTGACCGTCCCGTCCATGGCCCCATAGCCCATGTGCATGGGGGGCATGACGATTCTGTTTCTTACGACCATGCTTCCAATTGCGATCGGAGTGAACAAGCGTTTGAACATAATGGCTCCTTTCTTACAAAGAGTACCTCGACCGTGGGTCCTTTACTCGTGACGAATCTTGCGGAATCCCTTTATCGCTTCCTTGTTCATCAGGTCCATGGCGTTCGGATGGATTCGCTGGAGCCACCACATGAACCGGGCGTGGAAAGGGAAGACGATAATTGCCTTGTTACGCTCCACCCCTTTCAGGATCTCCCGCGCGGCTTTGGTTACATCCATCCGTTTGAAGGGGACCTGAGCGTAGAACTCATCATTGTCAGCCTTGCGTATGGTGGCGGCATCGTAGAGGCCTGTCTGCACAAAACCCGGACAGACTACGCTGACGTTGACTCCCAGGCCGGCGCCTTCGGCCCGCAGAGAAGTGGAAAGCCCGACAATGGCGTGTTTGGTCGTGACATAGAGGCAGTTGGTTGGGATGGAGACCAGGCCCAGGACGGAGGCTGTGTTGACGATGTGACCGAAGCCCTGCTCAACCATGAGTGCGTAGGCCGCGACGGTACCATGGAGGGTGCCCAGCAGGTTGATGTTGATGATGCGGTCCCAATGTTCCTTTTCCATGTCGCGCACCTCACCCTGGATGGCGATGCCCGCGTTGTTGAACATGTAGTCGAGCCGTCCGTGTTCGCCTGCCGTCTGCTCGACCAGCGTCTTGATATCCTCTTCTGAGGTCACATCGAGGTGCACGGCCTGGGCCTTGCCCCCATCTGCAAGAATCCCATCGGCAGCCTTGTTCGCCCCCTTCGTGTCGATGTCGGAAACGACGACCGTGGCCCCGTGTTTTCCCAGGGCCTCGGAGACGGCACGTCCGATACCTGAGGCTCCTCCCGTGACGATTGCGACTTTGTTCTCGAACGGTTTCTTCATCTCGAGTCACTCCCCTGGCCTGATTTGCTCACAGGCCCTGAATAGGATTTGTCATCTGCGGCCAATGATTTCAAAAACCAAACAAAAACGAGCAGATACCTTCGGTGTCCTTCGGTATTCGGAATTTATATTATCGGTAACATATCGGGTGGTCTCTGTCAACGGAATTCATTTGAATCAGGAATCATGCAGTTGAAGTAATCTGTTGACATATATGAAGAAATACACCACAGTGAGAATGACATGTCATTCTCATTATGGTGAAAGGGATGGGCAAGGATGAAACCGGAATACAGAAGAAAACAGATCATGGAGGTCGCAAAGAAGGTCTTCGCCACGCACGGGTACCACAAAACAAATATCGAAATGATCTGCAAGAAGGCGGGAACCGGCAGAGGAACGATTTATCGATATTTCAAGAACAAGGAAGCGATCTTTGCCGTTATCCTGGAAGAGAACCTCGAGGACATGAACCGGCAAATGATTGACGGATATGATTTTAGGCCGCTCTGCTTCGACAAGAGAGAGGAACTCGTGAACGCCTATGTGGAGAGCCTGGAACGGATCCTTACCTTCATGCTTGCAGACCGCGACTTCGCCAGGATCGCGCTCGATGTGTCATCCGGCGTGAGCAGCCGATTCACGGAGATCCGTCAAGATTATGAACGCAAGAACCTTTCCTTGATCAGGACCATGATGGACCAGTGGAAATGCAATGACCTTGTCAGACAGGACCTTGATACGGAGTTGGCGGCCATCCGGTTGAGTGGGGCCATGGAAAAGATTGCCAGGACCTATCTGTTTGATCAAAAGATGAAGTTTGACAAGGAGCAGATCCGGACCTTGGCGAGGAAGAACGCAGAACTCGACCTTCACGGGATGCTCGTCTCCGAGTGTAGGGCTCCCGACGGGAGAACGCGAATCTCCAATCTGCAGGGAGACGAATACATGAGCTCAGATCTCGTCTATCAGCAACCAAGAAAAATAGAACCCAAACCGCCCCCGCCGAGGATCAAACTGGACAAATGCACCGGCTGCGGACTCTGCGCCTCGGTCTGCGTCGTAATGGAAAAACGGAACAAGAAGGTTGTCATTACAAGACCGGAACTCTGTATTCGCTGTGGCCATTGTGTATCCATTTGTCCGTCGAATGCGATCGTGGGGCCGTCGGTCGAGGCAAAGCGGCTGACGGATCGGGCCCGTGCTGCCGCACCCTCTGCAACTTCCCTGCAGTTTCTTCTTCGTTCCCGCAGGTCTGTCAGGCGATACAAACGCAAGCCGATCCGCAAGAAGGATATGGATAAGATCCTCGAGGCCGGGAGGTATACGCCCACAGGCACGAACACTCAGGGCATAGAGTACATTCTTATCACCGACCCGGACAAAATCGCGCGTCTAAGGAAAATGACCATGCCGGCTGTTATCAGGCTGTTTGGCATGGCGGTGCGCGTGTCCAAAATCCCGATCCTGTCTGGTTTTCTCCTGGGTGAACAAGCCGCAGACAACTTTCAAAAGATCTACACGCCGGCACTCAAAGCAATTGACGAATATACGAGGCGAGGCGACGACAGGCTTTTCTACCACGCCCCGGCCATCATACTCGTGCACGGCGAAAAGCTGGACGATATGGCCTTTTCCTGCTCGGCAGCCCTGTACAGTTGTTCGCTGATGGCCCATACCCTGGGTATCGGGTGCTGCCTGAACGGTTTCCTGATGCTGGCTGCCAACCGCGACACGAAGGTCAAGAAATGGTTGGGTATCCCCAGGAGCCATAAATGCCACGCTGCGATGACCCTTGGTTACCAGGATGTCTCGTACAACCACCTGGTAAAACGAAACCCGGTCAAGGTCAGGTGCTTATAGCGGCCACTACATGCGAAATTGGGGGGCGCGAGTCATGGAACAAGACAAAGAACTCGGGCGGGTTTTAGAGATTCATGATGCATTGCGGGAAATAGCCCAGCTCTGGGTCCAGAGCGAGGATTGGGAAGAAGACAAGGCGCTGCGTCTCAGGGAGGAAGGCGTCCTCCTGAACCATAAGCGGTACTTCAGGAGTATTCCCGCCTATCGTGCACTGGCAGAAGATGCCGGTATAGATGAAGAGGTTACGGATGTTGAGGTCATCAAGACTGATCTCATGTTTGCAACCGACATCTTCAAATCCTATGACCCGGCTCTCATAGATGACGGTGACTGGCAGCAGATGACCGCGTGGCTTCGAACGGTCTTCAGCGGTGATCTTCCGGGGGATTATTCAACCATACAGAGCCTGGAGGAATGGATCGAAAGAGTCATGGAGGCAGAGCTCAATATCATGACGAGTAGTGGGACCTCGGGTCAGTATTCTTTTGTCCCTCGGGACAACAATACGCGCATGGGCCTCATGATGAATTCTGCGCTCGTTTTTCAACCTTTCTTCGGAAAAGTTCTCGAAAACATATCTGAATACGATGCAGCCATCATGAATTTCAAGAGCGGATCCGCCGGCGTCCAGGCTGCCAGCAACAGCATAGCCAATATCGTGCAGAACGCCTATTGTCTGTACGACATGCACATGCCCGCGGACGCTGTTCGTGTTCTTCAAAGAGGACCGCGAAACGATGAGGAAAGGAAGTTCATCGAGGAGTTCGAGAGGGTGATGACAACGGAAAAGGATCTCCGGTACGAGGTGATGCTGGATAACATCCGTGCGTCTGTGAAGAATGGGCAAAAGATCCTGATGCAGAGCGCCTGCTATCAACTGAAGGAGCTCTGCACGAAGGCTGTGGAGCAGGGGGGGGTGATCTTACCGGAAGGAAGCGTCTTGCTCTTTGGAGGAGGGTGGAAGACCTTCGAGGGCGAGAAGATGGGGAAGGCAGAGCTGGTCGAATTGATTGACGCGGCATTTGGTCTGAAGGGAGAGAATGCCTTAGAGGGCTATTCCATGATCGAGATGAACACGATGATGACGTGCTGCAGCGAAGCCAGGTTTCACATCCCGCCCCTTATGGAGCCCATCGTTTTTGATGAAGCCCTGATGCCCAAGCCGGGGGCCGGCCAACCAGGGATATTCGGGTTCCTGGACCCCTTTGCCCTGTCCTACCCGGGATTTCTCATCTCCGGCGACCAGATCAATCTCTGGCATGGCGAATGCCCATGCGGCAGAAAGGGATATGCCATTGATGGGGAAATCCAGAGAGTTGCCGGAAAGGAAGTGAAGGGGTGCGGTGGTATCATGGCTTCGGTGAAGGCTTAGGAGAGGGAATGGGACCATGAAGACCATTGAAGAGCTTTGCCGGGAGCATGATCTTCTCACCTTGGGGAAGGATAACATTGTACGGGTTCCCTTCCTTGTCAAAGGTACCCTCCGGGTTCCTCCACCCGTGGGGATGAAAAGAATACGGGAGGGCTTTTCAGCAAAGGAAAAGGCGACGGGAAAACCGGCAAATGCGGTCACCACGGTCGGGCTGGAAGACGCACAGGTGCTCAGGGAGCCTGTCCTTAACCGGGAGACCATGCGTTGTACGGATGAGTTTGTCTATCAGGTTCTTCCCGCCTTTGATCCCGAAGAATTGATCGAGCGGGACTTCGACCGAGTGGTGAGCGAGCTTTACAATCTGCCCTTCGAGGAAGTGCTTGATTTTCTGGGGAAGATCTCATCCGCCTTGTCATCATGCCCGGAACTCTTGGAGACGTTGCAGCGAGTGTTCCGGCGTACAGCGACCGTTGCAGACCTGTATATCAATTTCTCCTTCACCAGCCTCGGGTATTTGCTGAATCCGGATGCTGCCAGGGTGATGGTAGATAGTGAGCTCTCGAGTTTCGGAATACAGGGGTCTCGCTTCATGGACACCTGGGTGCAGGTTTCCGATACCAGCATGGGAGGGCTTTCTGAAGAACTGTCGCCTACGAAAGCGAAAGAAACTTCAGGGGATTATAAGAGTCCTGAGAAGATGTATTTGAGAGCTATGCCCACCCGGCAGCTTCACATTACCGCGGGGAACGCCCCAGCCATCCCCATTATCTCCACCTGCAGGGCCATCAGCCTCAAATCCCCGGCCGTCATCAAATCCCCGTACGGAGCCACCCTGGGGGGAGCCCTGGTAAGCCTCGCCGCCTGCGCCGTAGCCCCCGATCATCCCAGTGTCCGGAACCTCTCCATCGTCTACTGGCCGGGCGGAGATGAGAGTGTGGAGGAAGTCTTCTTTGGCCCTGAAGCCTTTGACAGGATCGTCATATGGGGTGCTCCCGATGCTGTTGCGAGTGTAAAGTCCCGTGCCCTATTCACAAAACTCGTGACCCTGAATCCCCGTTACGGAATGAGCTGGATCGGCCGGGAAGCATTCGAAAACGACGACTTCAAGGAAGCGGCCAGGCGGGGAGCCGTGGATACCATGATCTGGAATCAGAAAGCCTGCATCGCATCGTCGGTGCACTATGTGGAAGGGGATGATGAACAGGTCACAGCCTATGCCCAGGCTGTTCAGAAGGAGCTTTCCGAATGGGATCGGATTGCTCCGAATTTCCTAGAGCCTGCGGCGCAAGGACAGATTCGCAGGCTGCGCCGCGGGAAACTGCTAAATGCGCAATGGATGACTAACAAACAAAACGAAGGCGACATGAAGAACGAAGGTGTTTCCTCGCTGGTGATCGTTGTCAAAGGTGAGTTTGATATGATGGACCATACATTGAGCCGGATGGTGATCGTTCGTCCGGTTTCTCGCCTTGAGGATGCCCTTCCGTTCCTGAATCACAGCGTATCCACGGTTGGCGTGTTTCCGGAGTCGCGAAGGATCGAGCTGTGCGACCGCATACTGGCCAGGGGGGTGTCAACGACCTACCCCCTGGGCATGGGTGACCGAATGTCGACTGGATTGGCCCATGACGGCATGAACGTGTACAGCGAACTCATGGATTGGAAGAACCGATAAGCATGATGAACTCGTGCGTAGGGAGGTGTGCATGAAGACCCGAGATTTAGTCTTTCGTTTGCTGGCACACAAATTCAACATGTCTTTCATGCCTGTGGTCGTCACGGACGGGGTTGTGGAGCTCATGAAGGACTTCTATTCCCGCGAGGAGGCATGGCTCCTGGTCCTGATGCCCATGATGCCGGCATCCGCGAAGACGATTGCCAGACTGCAATTCAAGAATGTGGAAAAAGTCGAAAAGACGCTGCAGGGCATGGTCCCGCGTGGACTGCTGATAGAATTTGTGGATCAGGGTACGCAGAAGTTTCAAATGGCTCCCTTTATCCCCGGCGTGGTCGAAATGAGATTGATGAAGGGGGAGGATACGCCTGAGAGTCGCCGTTACGCGAAAAAAATGCATGATTTGTTGAAAGATAGCACCAGCCTGGTTCTGGACAAGATGGATGGGATGGGGTCCTCCTTTGCACGGGTCATTCCTGTGAATCAGGGTCTCTCTCATGAGAATCAGACTCTTCCGTATGAGGATGTCCGGTCGATTATCAACGGAGCGAAGACATTCGCGATTACGCATTGTCATTGCCGCACGCAGAGATTCCTGGCTGATGAAAAGGTCTGCGATGCGCCACGGGATGTCTGCATGTCTCTGGATTTTGCCGCGGATTTCCTGATTCGGGCCGGCATTGGTAAGGAGGTCGACCGAAAGACAATGCTCGAAAAGCTCGATCTTGCGGAGGAGCACAACCTTGTCCATATGTCGGACAATTCGAGAAGCGGATTCACTTTCATATGCAATTGCTGTGGATGCTGTTGTGGAATCCTGACCGCCACGACGAAAATGGGGAGAAAGGCACCTGTTATCAAATCTTCTCTCGTCGCAGAGTGGGACAGCAAGAAGTGCACGGACTGCGGTAAATGCAGTCGAGTTTGCCAGGTGAATGCTCTCACGCAAGTAAACAAGGTGACGCTCTTTTCCGAGGAACGATGTCTTGGCTGCGGAGAGTGCATTGACACATGCCAGGAAGGCGCGCTTCGTCTCGTACCGCGCTCGGACTGGCAGGAACCGGAGGAAACCTATGGCCACATGGTGGCCGATATGTTGGCGAGAAGAATAAGAGCAGAGACCCTGCTTCGGGTCAAGAAACTTCCCGGACACGAATATATCGCCAAAGCGATAAACAAGAGGTACGGGTAGGATCTGCAATCAAGTGGAACAACAAAGAGAATGGAGGTCTAGCATGCTGCTTGACGGATTCGGGAAGCGTTTCGATGAATTCTACAAACGCTTCTTCTCCATTACCAAGGATAGCTGGAAATACTATGCAAAGTTTCAGCCTACTTCGGGAAAGATCATCCGGAAGACCTCTCACCCGATTTGGGGACCCTTGGTTAGACGGCTCTACAGGTTTGAAGGGAAGAACTACTATACGCAAGGCCATGTTCTGCCGATCAACAAGAGCCTGGACAAGAGTGAGAGAATCGGCAAGTCAATGATAACGCCCATTGATTTGGTGAA
The DNA here is from genome assembly GCA_030609865.1 of bacterium. The sequence goes on from JAUWSZ010000003.1 coordinate 12,678, forward strand.
AAAGGCGGTGAAGGAATCCAGCTATCGTATTGTTCTGCACCGCTGCCTGTGCCGGGATGGCTTCGAATGCAAGGACTACCCGCGAGATTTTGGGTGCCTGATGCTGGGAGAGGCGTGCAGACGGATGGTGGAGACGGGTATTGCGAAAAGGGTTACGGTAGAAGAGGGGTTGGCATATGTCGATAGAGCTTCAGATCTCGGCCTGGTATCGATCTTGGGATGGGCAGAGTTCGAGGCTGTTGCCAAGGGAATTTCCCATGAAGATCATACAAACTACTTTGAGATCTGTTTCTGCTGCCCCTGCTGCTGCCTGGGTCTCCAAAATTACAAACACATGCACAAGAATGATCACATGCGGAATATCTTCAGGACCATCGGGTGGCGCGCTCAGGGTACCGAAGAGTGCACAAGCTGCGGGAAATGTGTTGATATCTGCCCCATGCAATGCATTTCTCTCGATGGAAACGGAATTTCTGTTGAGAGTAAGTGCATTGGCTGCGGACTCTGTTCGGTCAACTGTCCAACGGACGCCATCGTAATGAAAGAGTTATTACCGATGAAGGACGACCTTCTCGATTATTTCTGGGGCGTTCGGCCGAAAATCACCTGACAGGTCACTGGCAGTCCAGGAGGGACGCATGGGATTGTACAATAAGTTCCTGAGACGGTATGACGACTTCTACCGAAGGCATCTCTCCCTCACACGGGATACTTGGGGGGTTTATACAAAGTTCTACCCAATCGTGGCCGATCAGGTAATGGGTTACTTCAGTCACCCGGTCTTCGGTCCTGTTCTGCGCCGTGTCTTCAGATTCGAGGGGGAAGGCCACCATGCAGAGGCCTGTATCGTGCCCATACAGCACAATCTGGAATTCAGTAGCAACAACAAGAACATGGTGATTCCGATTCAAAGATTGCGCGAGGCAGTGGAGGAAGCCAGCTACCGGATCATAATGGAGCGCTGTATCTGTCGAGACAGCTTCAAGTGCAGCAACTTTCCCATAGACTTTGCATGCCTCATGCTGGGGGAGGCCTGTCGGACCATCGTGGGGAATGGCATTGCACGATATGCAACCGTGGAGGAATCCCTTGCCCACCTGGACAGGGCTGCAGAATTGGGTCTGGTGGCCATTCCTGCCTGGACGGAAATTGAATCCATTGCAAAGGGCATATCCGAGGAGAACAAAGACAAGTACTTCGAGATCTGCTTTTGCTGCCCCTGCTGCTGCAACGGGATGAAGAACTTCAAAACCTGGCATGAAGTACCCCAGCTGCGAAAATTGTTCAAGAACGTTGGGTGGCTGGCAAGTGTATCTGAAAAATGTATAGGCTGCGGGATCTGTTCGGACATTTGTCCTATGGATGCCATTGCCCTTGGACAGGATGGATTTGCGAAAACCGGGGACACCTGCATTGGATGCGGTTTGTGTGGCTTCCGGTGTCCTGAAGGGGCCATCGTTATGGAAGAGATCGAGCCTATGAAGGAACACATACTGGATTACCTCGGGGACGCCCGGCCGCAGATCAAAGGATAGGTGGATGCTTGGCAACAGGAATGGAGGGAACCGATGATTCTTAATCCGAAAGAAACGGTGAAGAAGATCTCCAAGACCGTACTGGACAAGGGGGTCGTGCCGGCCTTCAACGCCGCCTACGAGTTCGACCGCAAGCGGGGTGGCAGGATGGTCAAGAGCTTCTTCAAGAGCTTCGAATGGCTTTACGCCCTGGCATACATACCCGCATTGCGGGACAGAATCCCGGCTTTGGATCCGGACCTGAACGACGTTTCTACGATCCCCATTAATAAGGATATCGAGGGGGCCGAGGGGATCGCCCTCCCCGAGGAGGTGCTGGACCGTCTGATCGACCTATCGAACTACCGTGTGATCCTCGACGGGTGCGCGTGCCGGAATATCTACGGATGCGAAACCTACCCGCGGGACCTCGGTTGCATCTTCATGGGTGAATCTGCCAAGAAAATTCCCAAGGACTACAGCCGTGAGGCGAGCGTCGACGAGGCCAAGGCCCACGTTCGAAAGGCACTCGCAGCAGGACTTGTACCTATTGTGGGCGAGGCCAGGGCAGATCACGATCTCCTGCGTATACCCTTCGAAGGCACACTTCTCACCACCTGTTTCTGCTGCGAATGCTGCTGCCTTTCCCGCGCTTTTCGCCACGGACCCGTAGAAACGGTGAATGGTATCATGCATCCGGTGGAAGGGCTGTCTGTGGAAGTGACCGAAGAGTGTGTAGGATGCGGGACATGCGTGAAGAGCTGCTTCATAGAGGCGATCCAGGTGAGGGCCGGCCGGGCGGTCATCGACGATTACTGTCGCGTTTGCGGCCGGTGTGCCGGTGCCTGCCCGCACAATGCCATCAAACTCAAGCTCGACAACCCACACGCAGTAGACGATGTGGTCAACCGTATTCTGGGGAAGGTCGATTTGTCCTGATTACTAAACAATCATTATTCGTAGGAAAGTCCAAAAGGAGATAAACATGCGAGGAACGGAAGATGTTTATTCCCGACTGGGATTACGATTGAACGAACACCAGGTGAAGATGCTCCTCGTAGAGCCATTCTTCAAGATCCTCGAGGAATTCTACACCCCTGAAGAAGCCGAAGTGGGAGCGCAGTTCCCGATAGGCTGCTTTACGACCGCCGAGCTGAGCAAGACGTATAACCAGGACCCCGAATCCTTGACGGACAGGCTCGAATCCATGGCCGACAAGGGCTTGATTTTTGTAATCAAAGGCAAGGACGGTGTGAGAAAATACACCCTCACGCAGTTCGTCCCGGGAGTCGTGGAATACCAGTTGATGCGGGGCAAGGACACGCCCAAGGACCGGAAAGTGGCCAGGATGCTGAAAGACTTCATGGAAGGGGAGATGCGCGACCTCATGGAGGCCGCCTTCCAGGATACTGAAATGATGAAACAGATGATGCCGGAAGCGCCGGCTCGGATCATTACGGTTGAGGGCGAACTACCCCAGGCAACGGAGGTCTATTCTCATGAGAAACTGAGCGAATTAATCGATAAAGAGACCTGCTTTTCAGCGGCAACATGCTACTGCCGGCACCATAAATACTTGCTCGACGATCCGTGCAAGATCGAGGGCCTTCCTAAGCATTCCTGTCTCTTGCTAGGGGAAGCGGCAGATTATGCGATCGACCGTGGGTTCGGCAAGGAGATCACCAGGGATGAAGCCCAGGAAATCGTATTGCTCTCCGAGAAGGCCGGATTGATGCACAATGTGGGGAATTACTCTGACCGGGCCTTCTTTGTCTGCAATTGCTGTGGCTGCTGCTGCGAGTTCCTGGGGACCGCCAAACGAACGCAAAACAATGTCATGCTGGAATACGCGAACTTTGTCGTGGCTGCAGACAAAGAGGCCTGTTCCGGTTGTGGGGATTGCATCGACCGGTGCCAGATGGAGGCCCTGAGTCTTGTTGATGAGGTGATCTCTGTAAATGAAAAGATCTGTTTCGGTTGCGGGAACTGTGTGTCGGTGTGTCCAACGGAGAGCTTGTCGATGGTGCGGCGGGCGAGCGTGATACCTCCAAAGGCAAAGGAGAGACTGTCTCAAATGGGACTGGAGTAGATTTGCGGGGTGGCTAGGGTGGCATGTGCACACGGGAAGGAACTTGATGACCGAGGATATCTATTTCAAGTTAGGTGAGCGGCTGAACGAAAACCCGATGAAGTGGCCCTTGGACGATGTCTTCCTGGGTATCCTCCGAGAGTACTATACGGAAGAACAGGCAGCCACGCTTACCTGGTCGATAACCCCTGCAAGGTAGAGAACGTACCACAATATTCCTGTCTATCCTTCGGGAATGTAGCCGACTACGTGGTGGAGAGGAAATTCGGAAATCGCATTTCCAGGGAAGAATGTTACCGGGTTCTGGAAGCCACCGAAAAGGCCGGGTTGGTTCACAACACGAACAATTTTACAGGTGATCTTGTATTTGTTTGTAATTGTTGCGGCTGCTGCTGCGAGTTCCTGAAGATGATAAAGGAACTCAATAATAAGGCGGCATTGGCTTACTCCAATTTCGAGGTAACCATTGATGAAGCATCCTGTACGGGGTGCGGTGATTGCCTGGAACGATGTTCCATGGAAGCCCTGAGGGTGTTTTGAGGAAATTATTTGTGTGAACGAGGACCATTGCATCGGCTGCGGCAACTGCGTGTCGGCATGCCCGACCGAGACGCTCTCCATGGTCCGAAGAACAAACGTTGTCCCCCCTAAAGGCGGCATGACGATGGGAGGCCTTGCTGTATAGAACTTCCTTCAGATTCATAGACATGAAGGAGATGATTATCATGATGGTTGAGGAGAGGGTCATCCCGAAAAGTGTTGCAGGGCTTGAAAACAATCTTGAAATCGATTAGAAAGGTGGGTCAGACGATGTTCATGGTGTAGTAAGGTGTTTCAGACAACCCAAGAAAGAGGAGAAGAGAGATGGCAGAGCAAGCAAAGCCCCCAGAGGACATCACACCGGACGATTTTTATCTCAAGTGGCTTCCCGAGCAGTCGGCCGCGGCTGACCCCGCGCAGAAAGCGAAGGTCAAGGACATCAACGCCGTCATCCAGGTCGTTCTGACCGGAGATGGCGGTGGGGAATATTATATGGAACTTGCCGGGGGCGACTTCAAAACCTCCAAGGGCAAGGCCGATTCCCCGAATATGACCATTACGCAGGCGGTCGAGGACTGGCGAGAGATCAACGCCGGCCGGCTCAACCCGCAGATGGCCTTCATGTCCGGCAAGATCAAAGTCAGCGGAGACATGAGCCTCGCCATGAAGCTCGGGTCGATCATGGGCGGCTGATGCTTCGCCGTCGTTCTTGACGAAAAGATCGGAAAAGAGGGTCATGCTTGAAGGCCCTCTTTTCTTTTGCTTCCAAGGCGGGCCGCCGTGGAAAGGCATCCGTGTAAATTCATGTCCCTCCTAAATGATTCGTTAAGGAACAATTTCATCTGACGGGTCCACGGGCGAGACGAATCGGGAAATGAAGGAGAGTCCGGATGCTGTACCGAACGATGAAGAAAACAGGTGACAAGCTCTCCATCCTGGGGTTCGGATGTATGCGTGTCCCTCAGAAACTGGGCAGGATCGACGAAGCGAAGGCGACTCGGCAGATCCGTTCCGCCATTGACGAGGGCGTGAACTACGTCGACACGGCAATGATGTATCACATGGGGGCGAACGAGCCCTTTCTTGGACGGGCCCTCGCCGATGGATATCGTGAGAAGGTCAAGCTGGCCACAAAGCTTCCACCCTCAGCCGTGAAGACGCGGGGGGATATGGACCGGGTGCTCAACGCCCAGCTCTATATGCTCAACACAGGTTTCATTG
>JAUWSZ010000683.1 GCA_030609865.1 bacterium
AATAGGTGAAAGTAGGATCATGGAGCTGACGGAAGAAGAAAAGGCACTCCTTGCCGGTGAGGAAGGCCGCGCCGCGAAGAAGGCGATGGAGATTCTCGTGGCGCTGGGCAGCATCTACGGAGCGAAGCGACTGATCGGGGTAAGAAGTGTTCAGATCGCTGGGGTGAGCTACGACAACCTGGGGGACGCGGGTCTCGAGTTTCTTCAAGAGATGGCTGCGGACGGAAGGGCGAGGGTTCTTGCGACCTTGAACCCGGCCGGCATGGACCTGATCGACTGGCGAGAGTTCGGAATCAGCGCCGAATTCGCGGAAAAACAGAAGAAGGTGATCGAGACCTTCGCGAAGATGGGGATCGTGACGAGTTGCACCTGCACGCCCTACTTCGTCGGGAACGAGCCGGGCCTCGGGGATCCGATCGCCTGGAGCGAGAGTTCGGCCGTCTGTTACGCAAACTCCGTGCTCGGAGCGAGGACGAACCGGGAAGGGGGCCCGAGCGCCCTGGCCTCTGCCCTCACGGGGAAGACCGCCGAATACGGCTTTCATCTGGATGAAAAGAGACAGCCCGTCGTCTCCGTCGAGGTTTGCGTGCCTCTTGATGAGATCACCGACTTCGGCGCCCTGGGCAAGGTTGTGGGAGACGAGCTGGGGAGCAGGGTGCCCTACATAAAGGGGATTCGACAGGCGACAACGGATCAGTTGAAGAGCCTGTGTGCGTCGATCGCGACCTATGGCGGCACCGCGCTGTTCCACGCAGAAGGGGTTTCTCCGGAAGAAGTGAAGGAGCCTCGTGAGCGGGTGCCCGTCGGCAGCAGGGAGATCGAACAGGCAAAGAAGGAAATGATCGACGATGACGACGTGGACTTTGTAGCCATCGGCTGCCCCCACTGCTCCCTGGACGAGCTGAGAGAGATTGCAGGCCTTCTGCATGGGAAGCAAGTCTCTAAAGAGACATGGATCGCAGTGGCGAGACAGGTGAAGGAGGATGCGGAAGGGGAGGGGGTGGTCGCACGAATTCGGGAGAGCGGTGCGAAGATCGCCGCTGACACCTGTTTTGTGGTCGCCCCGATCCGGGGCCGTTTCCGGTGCATGGCCACCAACTCTGCCAAGGCGGTCTTCTACGGAAGGGCGAAGAACCGGTTCAGGACCGTCTTCGCACCCCTCGAGAAGCTCATCGAAATTGCCACGAGGCCCTGAGATGAATCTGCGGGGAAGAAGGATATTCGGCGGGAAGGCGAGAGGGAATGCCCTGGTTTCCCCGGAGGCGGTCTCCTTCTTCGGCGGCGTCAACCCGGAAACGGGCATCGTCGAGGAAGAGGGCCACCCCCTGCAGGGCAGGAGCGTGAGCGGCAAGGTGTTGGTCTTTCCCCGTGGAAAGGGTTCCACCGTCGGCAGTTACACCCTCTACCGGATGAAGAAAGCAGGAACGGCCCCGATCGCCATCCTGAACAGGGAGTGCGAGACAATCGTTGCTGTGGGGGCGATCATTGCAGAGATCCCCTGCATGGACCAGATCGATATTGAACAGATCCCGGAGAACGCGCCTCTCATCGTCGATGCGGACAACGGCAGGGTAGAGATCGCGGAGCCGGAAACGAACACTCCCGAATGAGACGCCCCACATCCCTCTCAGGGAATCTTGAAATACTGCTGGATCCCGCTGAGGATGAATTCCACCGAGATAGCAGCCAAAATCAGGCCCATGATGCGGATAAAGGCTCCCAGCCCTGTCTCTTTGAGCATCCTTTACAGCCTGTAAAGAAGGCTGACAGCGATTCATGGGAAGCAGAGCGCCAGTTGCAACAGGAACGAAAAGAAATCTTGATCGCCGTAGACGGTTCCGACCAATCCTTTGAGACCGTCCGTTATCTGGGGCATGTTCCGTGCGGGGACAGAACGAAAGTCACCCTTCGTCATGCGAGGAATCCGGGTCTACTCGCCCATCTGCAAAACCAGAAGGAGAATGCCGGACCACAGCAAGAAATTCAGAAAGAGTGCCCCGATCAGGGGCCAATTAAGAGCGAAATCCTTCAAGATCCTTCTCTCCTTTCTCAGCGGTGGCAACGCCCAGCCCCTGCAACGCGTCTTCCGAAAACAACTCTGTCTCACGACACTTGAGATCAGCAATATTCATACCAAAGGGTGCGGGCAACAAGACAGGCCAAACTCGTTGAAAACGCGGTCGATTCTCGGCTGTGGAAGGCGCCTTCCTGAGACGACCGGCCAGAGTAGCTGGCACGTTCTTTTACAGGTTGCAAAGACAGGGGAGATTGCCTAAGGCATCAGGTCATCTCGCAGGGAGTTTCACGTTTTACAGCCGTTCTTCATGGGGCTATTTGCTGTACGCCAAGGTGGCATGGTATACGTCAAATTTGGCGAGCCCGGAGCATCGAAAAGCCCTCGATCCTGTTTTTTTCCAGGAACTTCTGACATTCTCGTTCGTGCCTTCTTGTTCTGATGGCCCAACGGCGCACCCCGGCCGTATACATCGTCCTGCTGGCACACATCATGAGAGAAGCGAAGGACTGGGGGAGAGGACGGAGTTTCTCCGCTTACATATCTATATGTAAAACCAGGTAGGCAAATCATATAACAAGAGGATGCGAAAGGAGGACGGGACAATGCCCAGGGGTGATGGAACAGGACCGAGAGGCGAAGGACCCGGCACGGGCCGGGGTATGGGTGGAGGT
>JAUWSZ010000186.1 GCA_030609865.1 bacterium
CCGAAGAAGACGTGCAGCCGGAGGCCTGGCCGGAACAATCGCGAGGGGCACTTGCCTCCTCTGGACTCCAATGGGTCTTGTTGGGGGTGGTGTTTGTCGGCCTGGCGTTCAAGAACAGCCTTCCCCTCGTCCTGGATCCGATAGGTCTCGCCACCCGGAGCTTTGCCGTCATCTTCTACCCCCTCGGAATCTGGGTGGCGAACGGCATGATCGGGCTGTTCCGGCCGTTGGCGGAGCAGAGGGGCTGGTACGACCTCGCCTATCATGCCTACCCGCAACCCGGTTTCCAGGCTGCCATAGGGAACCTGATCCTCCTGGCGCTGGTTCTCGGGTTGGGCCTGCTCACGCGGAGGTTATGGTGCCGGAGCGTGTGTCCCCTGGGTGCCCTGCTGGGGCTTCTTGGTCGCCTTGCTCCTTCTCGAAGACGCGTGACGGCCGCATGCACGAGCTGTGGTCAGTGTCAGGGCGCGTGTCCCATGGATGCGATCGGAGAAGACCCTTTTCGTACGAGAGCATCTGCCTGCATTCAGTGCAAATCGTGCCAGGCCGTCTGCCCGGTGGATGCCATATCGTTTTCTCTGCGGCCTCGAGCGGATGCCCGGTACCTTCCGCTGCCCGAAGGCCTTTCCAGGCGGAACTTCTTCTTCGGCATGGGGCTCGGAAGCATGGTGATCGTCCTCACCCGGCTGGATCCCCGCTACGTGAAGAAGACCGATCGGGCGCTTCGTCCCCCCGGGGCCCTGCCGGAAGAGGATTTCCTGGCGACCTGTATCCGGTGTGGTTCCTGTTTGCGGATCTGCGTAACGCACACCCTTCAGGCCTCGGGCATGGAGAACGGCCTGATTCGATGGGGTACCCCGATCCACAACATGCGTGTCGCGGGATGTGAGCAGCAGTGCAATCTCTGTGGAAAAATATGTCCCACCGGGGCCATTCGGGACCTGCCGTTGATCGAACGGCAACACGCCAAGATCGGGACCGCGGTGATCATCCGGGAAACGTGCGTGGCATGGGCGAAGAACCGGCTTTGCCTCCTCTGCGACGAGGTGTGCCCGTACAATGCGATTGTCTTCCGGCCGGTGGAGGGGCACAAACGTCCCTTCGTGGACGAGAGCCGCTGCAACGGTTGCGGGATGTGCGAAGCCGTGTGCCCGGTCAACGGAGAGGCTGCCATCGTCGTGTATCCAACGGGCGAGATCAGGCAGAAGGAAGGCTCTTACAAAGAGATCCTGAATCGAGAGCGTATCTTTCTCGAGCCGAAGAAGGATTGTCTGGAGTTGCCCGAAAGAACGGATGGTTCCATGCTACAAGACGAGGACATGGCATGATGGACGATTCCCGAGCCTTCTGTGGAACCCCTGGTCTTTCGGAAGACCTGAGGAGGGAAGATGAGACGCTGGAGCCCCTCCTCGTGGACAGAGGCTATATCCTTCAGAAGCGCCAGGGCTACCGGTTCTCTCTCGACGCGGTTGTCCTGGCCGATTTCGTGGCCCGTCTGCAGGAAAAGGCGAGGGCCGGAAAGGACACCCGCTACCTGGACCTGGGAACGGGATGCGGTGTCATCCTCGTGCTGCTTGCGAAATGGGGAAGCGGTCTCACAGGATACGGGGTGGAGATCCAGGAGGCGCTCGCCGACCTGGCCGGAAGGAACCTCCAACTCCACGGACTGGAGGACCGGTTCCAGATCCTCTGCACGAACCTGAAGGATCTCCCTTCCCGGCTTCCCCGTGCCTCCTTCGATTGGATCACCTCGAACCCTCCGTACCGGCGGCTCGACACGGGACGGATCAACCCGGATCCGCAGAAGGCCCTGGCCCGCCACGAACTTACCGCCTCTCTCGAGGACATCTGCCGGGTGACGGCCTTTCTTCTCAGGGAGAAGGGCCGGGCGTTCCTGGTCTATCCGGCCAGTCGTTTTGCAGGGCTGGTCGTCCGCTTGCGGGAGGCCGGCCTCGAGCCGAAAACCGCGAGGCCCGTCTATCCGAAGCCCGGGGAAAGGGCGAGCTGGGTGCTGGTGGAGGCGGTCTGCAACGGGAAAGAAGAGCTTTCGATCGAGCGGCCCCTTTTCGTGGAGGATGCTCAGGGGCAGTACACGGACGAGGTGAATCGAATTTTTCGTTGAAAGGGGTCTTGCATTTAAACATTCCGATGCAGGCCCCTCTGCGAGGAACAGAATGGAAAGTACTTATTGTCTAAGCCTTTTCGTCCTTTTCAATGCAAGTCTGGGTTCTTTAGAATGTTTAAATGCAAGACCTGACCCCTTATTTCGAGGAGCCAAGCCGGAAGCGGATCTGACGGATGATGTCCTCTCCGAAATGTCGGTTGATCCGGGTCCGCAAGGCCGACTCCTCCATCTGGAGCCGATGCATCCAGACCGAGCTTTCCACCTCGACGATCAACGTGCCATGCTCGATGTGGACCGCCCTAGCGTGCCTCGAGACTGCATCCCCCACGACAGAGTCCCAGTCGACGACAGCGCGATGTACACGGATCGACTCTTCGATGCCCTTTTGCTTGAAAAGGGAGTTGAGAACCGTTCCGATGTGTTCGGGACCCATCCTGGAGCGCCCCTGCCTTCCCATCCGGACAGCCTCCGCAAGTGACGGTTTTCGCCAGATCCACCTGGGAGGTTGCCTCTTGGGGATGCTCCCGTCAACTCACTATCGCTCGTCCTCGTCCTCGTCGTCGTCCTCGAACAAAGAATTTCGCCCCCCTATCTCCGTTGGCCACCTGCAGTTTCCCTCAAGAGCGTTGCGCAGCGATGAGAGGCCAGCCTGAGCCAAAGGGTTGACAACCTCATTCATACGGCGTTTCTTCGCTTTTGGTGAGTTGCTCCGTTCTTCGATCAGATTCGAGGACGAGGACGAAATAGGCTCAAACATCCTTCGGTGTGGACGGCGAACCGAGCCGGAAGCCGAGATCGGTGGCTGTCCCCGATCTCAACAGTGGGCTTTCTCCTTGCCAGGCCAAGAGGACGGTGCACAAGAAATTCTGGGACAGGACATCAGCCCCTTGGGGACAGGTTCAGGGGTTGGCAGGGATCAGGAGCTGCTGCCCGATTCGCAGAATGCTGGGATTCCGCACCTTCTCCCGGTTTGCCTGGTGTATCCTGACCCATTGCCTCGGGTCACCGTAGAATTTGGCTGCCAGCCAGTGAAGGTTGTCGTTCCCCTTCACCTCGTAGAGAAGGGGTTCGGGGACGCTATAGGCATCGTCCGGGAGCCTCAGTATCGTCCCCTTGTCCGATTCGGTGAGGGCCGACGCCGGGGTTGACAGGAGAAGAAGGGAGATGAATGTGGTCACGCAGATCCATGACAAGGACATGCAGAGCCGTGAAAGGGTTCCTTTTCGCATCTTCCGGGCCTCCTTTTTTCGTTGACGAGTGGGTGGTCCGAGAACTTCCCGTGTGTGAGTAAGTCAAATGAGAGAGGGGCCGGAAGGACGTGCGCAAGGGTCGCGATTGACAACCTTCCGGTAATTTCAGTACCTTGGGTAACAAGGACATTCTCCCCTCGCTCTTGCTGACCTGTGCGTGATCTTCGTGCCCATCGCATGGAAAGCGGTAGATACATGAAACTATGCAAGACACTTGCCATTTTCCTCCTGCCTTGCCTGTTCGGGACCGGTTGCGGCATGGATAAGGGCTCATCAGGGGACATCCCGCCTGAGAACGTCTTCCTGGAGGCCGAAGGCTGCCTGGTGGAGAACCCTGACCCGGAACAGGCGGGAACGAAAACGTACTCGTTCAACGCTCCCTTCGACCTTTCGTTGATGGGGGCGAAACTCGAGGTGCTCCGTGGTGAGGTGGATCTCGTCGTCGGAACGGAAAACCCGCCGTCCGATTACTTCTCCTTCGGCAGGGGGTCCGGCACCCAGAAGATCCTCGTGGGTCGCGACAGCCGTGAGCCCATGATGGGACGCCCCTGGTTCGTGCAACTGGTCAGCCGCTTCGGAATCCAGGAGGAGTGCGAGGAGGGGGACGCACCCGATTGGCGGCTGTCGGTCCACAGATCTTCCGGGATCGAAGGCAGGGTGCTCCGCGAACCGGAAGAAGGGCAGGTCCCTGCCCACACTTCGGAGAGCATCCAGATCGAAGTGCCCGAAGATGCTCTCTCCATGGAATTTGTCCTGGAGAGCCTAAAAGGAGAGGGCCTGGCAGAAGGGGACGCAGACCTCCTGGTTGGGCTCGGGGCGGAGACGGAAAGCCTGGTTTCCCTGAACCCGGGCACAGGCTACGATGTGGTGGTCCTAGACGAGGATTTGTGCGTTCCGCTCCGTGGTCAATCGATTGTCATCCTCCTGGAAAGCTGGCAGCAGCCGACCGACTACCGCCTGGAGGTGGCCTACCTGCGGGGCGAGCCGGAGGAGGAAACGCCGGAGGAAGAACCCCCCTTGTGAGGTTACTTATGAGTTCCTCCCCAGTTTCCGGCCATTCATCTCCCATCACTGTTTGAGTCTATCTCGTCCTCGTCGTCGTCCTCGATCATGCACTGCGCGCTTTCTTCCTAGAACTTGAATCGCCAAGATTACGGACAGGATTATTGAGCCGCGGTACGAAACCGTCACCGCTCGCGTTCTGCCTTTCCTGCCATGTGGGCCCGCTTGATCAGACAGGAGTCCCCGAGGATTCTTACCGACGGACCCACATGGTGGGAGAGATCGAACTTCCATCCCGTGGCCTCCTTTCGGAATCGCAGCTGAGCAGATACGCCGCTCGTGTAGACCACATCCACATCGGCCCGATCTCCTTCCACCCGCACCCCCACAACCCTCGGACGGTACGCCTGGAACTGCCGGAATACCGCATCCCCGGGATCATCGGCCACGTTGGTGGCATGCAGCAGGTTTTTCCGCTCGTGATACAGGTCCAGGAGGTCCTCGCTCTGTTCATCGAAAGAGCTGGAGAACCCTTCCCATTCTCCGTCTTCTGCCTGAGCGACCATGGCCTCCAGAACGGCTTGCGGCCCGATCGTCCCACGGGTTTCGTCGGAGTCGGCGGGGGTCTCGAAGAGATTCCCCTGCAGGCCGTCCCAGATTCGAGAGGCCCTCTCGCGCATCCGGTTCGGAAGCCTCGCGGCCTCTCGCCGTTCCGCTACGGTGGCGAGATGCACCTCGAGCAACCCCTCGGCCTGATCCGGCTCGGCGAAATACATTCCGGCGCAGCGTCGGGAGCCCAGGGTGCCCGGCAGGTTGATCTCCTCGGGCCACTTGCGTTGCGTATGCGCGAAGGGCTCCGCATCCGGCTCGAAGGTGAAGAGGTCGTACATCGGCTGGGCGACTTCATCGAAGATCGTCATGGGCGGGAGGTCGAGGAGAACCTCGATCGTGGCGAACAGGTTCGCTTCGCTGTACTTGACGTGAGAGACGTAGCCCCTTCTTGCCCAGGGCGAGACGACGAGCATCAGGGTCCGGTGGGGATCGATGTGATCATAGCCCTGCTGAGGATCATCCTCTGTGATGAAGGCCACGGATTCCATCCAGTAAGGGCTCTGGGTGAGCCATTCGACGAAGATCCCGGTGGCCTCGTCGTTGTCCGAAACCATGGACTCGTAGGTCGGGAAGAAGGCGTCGTCCCCGAAGGTGTGGTCGTTCGGAAGGAGCATGAAGATCAATCGCGGAAATTTGTCGGGGCCTGCGAAACGATCCGACTCCCACTCCTGAATCCGCTCCTCCATCTTCTGCACATCTTTTGAAAACATGTTGTAGAAGGGCGGATCGTACCGGCCTTGATGGACGTAGTCATCGTTGAAGAGGAGGAAATCCCTCCCTGCGCCCACCGCCTCTCCGTAGTCCCGGAAGGAGACCTGGTTGCGGAGCGCGTTCTGGAAGATGAAGTCCTTCTTGGGCCAGGCCGCCGGGCTGAACACCATCTCCAACTCGATCGGAAGCCGTCTGCCGTCTGCATAGACGATCTTCTGCAGGTAGG
>JAUWSZ010000019.1 GCA_030609865.1 bacterium
CATGCCCACGCAGAGGGATTCCCTCACTCGCTCCTGGGCGGCGTCGGCGATGGCAGCGGCCTGCTTGAGGAGCTTGATCTCCTCGGAGTCCTTCACGTACGTAACGCGGTCGATCACCTCGAGGGAGTTGACGAATTTGGCCTTTGGCAGGGACTCCTGCAAAATTTCCAGCTCCGTGGCGAACAGATAGCCGGCCATCATCCGGGGGGAGTGGCCCAGCTCTATGCCTATGGTCGCCCCCTCGAAGCCCAGCTTCTTGATCTGGTTTACCGTCACCTCCCAGAGTTCCATGTCCGGAAGGGGGGCACAGCCGACAACGTTGTCCATCCAGGAATCGTCCTTCACGCGTTCGAAATCCATCAGCAGGGTGTTCAGACCCACGTACCCGTCCTTTGAGACGAGGGCAACGCTCCTCCAGGGGATGAAGGCCCCGCCGATGTAGGTTACGCTCTTCCCCCTCGTCGCGACGAGCAGATCGATGCCCTTCGAGGTCATCTCTTCCTGGATTTTTACGATCCGCTTGAAGTAATCGATGTGCACGTCCATGGAACACCTCCTCAAGTGTCTTCGTTGTCCCGTGCATCGGAGCGATCGCTTTGCTCCTTCATTTTCATCCTGTATTCCGGCTCGATAGCCGCCCTGATCAGGTTCGCATCACAGCGGGAGATTACGTTCCCCTGCTCTTCCATCAGCTCGCACACCACATGGGCGATTCGCTTGCCGGAGCGCACGATGCGTGCCCGGGCCAGTACCGGTTGGCCCACCTCGATCTTCCCAAGATAGTTTATGTGCAGGTCGATGGTGAGCATGAAGCCTTCTTTTTCCACCGTTGCGGATGTCATGCCGATCACATCGTCCATGATGGCTGCCTGCATGCCGCCGTGGAGAAGGCCTGCGGGATTCGCCATCTCGGGCCGGGTGACGAAGCGCACCTCCATCTCCCCCTCGTTGCAGGAAACGATCCGCCCGTCAAGCCACCGGGTGACAGGTGGGGCGCCCTCGAGCTTCTTGCCGATCGCTGCCCGAAAAAGCTCGACCATGGGGTTCGTTCTGTCGCTCATGTGCACGCTTTTTCCGGAGAGAGTGAGGGCAAAGGGGAATTTTCTCACGTCCGAGGGATCATAGATAAAAAGCACTCAGGGTGTCAACGAGAGGACCACCCCCTGTCCTGCATCTCCTGCGAAGGGGTCGGGGTTTCTCGAGGCGTTCCTCGAGAGCAGCCTTGGGAGTAAGACTCTACACCCCTCCAGTACGACAGGGATGAACAGAGGGGACAAAAGGGTGGCCCTCAATATGGGCATGCTGGTCGTACCCCTCTTCTTCCTGTTCCTGCTGAGGCGGGGGTTGATCCGCAAGTGGGAGGCGATACGCGTTCGATCGTCCTCGTAGGCTCATCTCCTCACCTCGGAAGGTATGCGTTTCAACCAGCCCGCTTCCAGTACGCCCCACAGCCCGAGGACGATGGCTTCCGCGGCGTCGTGTCGCAGGGACGTGGGCCGTGGCGCCCCGGACCATTCGATAATCTTTCGGGCCATCTCGTCGGCGCTCTGCTTCGCCTTCGGGCCGCTCGACTGCTCGCGCCTGTAGAGCAGCCTGCTCCGCCACACCTCTGCACTGACGCGCCGCACCGAGACGTTCCGGCCTTTCGCCTCACGCTCCCAGATTTCGGCCAGGGCCCTGTCCCCCTCCAGCACCATCCATCCCAGGTCTGGAATTTCCCCGAGAACGCCGTTGGCGCCGCGCCGGAGCCGATCCCTGCTGCCGAAGTTCTTCGATCGGTACCAGATCAACCTCCCGCTCTGCCCGTACAGTGCGAGGCCTGTTCGGAGACCGAGATCCACGGCCAGGAGTGAATCCATTGCGATCACCTGTTCCGTTTCGATTTGTTTGGGCTCCGTTTCTCCCTCGGTGGAGTGGGTGGGGGCCTGACCCCTGATCCCGGACCCCTGACCCCCGATCGCAAGCAACCCGCTAGGCCGCTTGACCCCAGAAGTCCTTCAGGGCCTCACGGTTGTCGATCAGCAGGTTTATGTACGTGACCTCCAGATCGATCATTTCCTTGTCTCGTCTGCGCAGCCAGTCCGACAGCCAGGCAAACCGAATCGCAACCACCCATTCGACGAGATATTCCCAACCTGCGCGGGAGATGGCACCGGCCTTTGCCATCTCTGATATCAAGGAGAGCACAAGGCCTTGGTTCAAGCCGGCCGGATCCTCGAAGCCCACGCAGCCGATCAGGTTTGCCATGTCGTACACTTCGGGCTTGTACCCCAGGAACTCCCAGTCGATCACGGACTTGATGCCGTCTTCGGACCAGATCACGTTCAGCGCGTGGAAATCGCCGTGGCAGAAGACGATCGGAAATTTGTCGTGAACGTGGACGAACTGCTGTCCAATGTAGTCGAGAGGCTGCTTCAGCGCCTTGCGTGTTTCCGGGTTGTACCTTCCCATGGTCTCGAGCAACTCACCCATGAAGCCGGTGATTGAGAAGGGCCTTTCCTCGTCGAAGAAGGGGATGCCCTGCGCCTTGGTTCGAAGATCCAGGAGAAAGTCCGCGCATGCCTTTCCCCGCCATCTGTCGAGCACGTAGGCGGGTCTTGGCAGTGGAACGCCCTCCACGTAAGGCCTGATCTGCCATTCCCGGGTCCCGTGGAGAACGACCGATTCGGCCCTTTCGTCCGACAGATAGGGGTGCACGGCCCTGAGGCCCTTCCCGCGAAGATGGGCGAGTGTCTTGCTGATCGTGAGTTTGTGTTCGTGGAGGTCTGATGCCGGGTTTTCCAGCACCCACAGCCCGTGGTCCTCGTCCTCGATGGCGATGCGGTATACCGTCCGCTCCGGACTGCCCGCGATATCGATATCCGGGCGGAATTTCCTGAATTTTACGCTCCAGGACGAAACGATTTCTCTGATTGATTCATCAGTATACATAAGACTCCGGCTCTCACGCCTTCGCTGTCTACTTTTTCAGCGAGTTCCCTGCTCGCCAGAGGTTTGACACTGCGGCAACTAAATGATAATAGTTATTGTTAACAGTCCAGTCAAGCAGTAGTTCTCGATCCGGCAATCTGCCGGAACCCACCCAATAATCAGGGGGAAACAACGTGGCAAAGCCGGAAGAGATGTACCAGTGTCAGGCGACCGCAACTTGCGGCTACATTTACAACCCGGACCGGGGCGACAAGAAGGGCAAAATCCCCAAGGGGACCGCCTTTGCTGATCTGCCCGACGATTGGAAATGCCCGTCCTGCGGGGCCTCCAAGAAGTCCTTCAAGCCCCTGGCCGGACCCGGGTCGGTCATGGAGGAGCAGAAGCAGTAGGGCTTGCCGGGGAACTCGGAGTAACGAGCCTGGATCTTCAAAATTCCTACAAACAAGGAAAGGAGAATTCAGAATGAGCAAGGTTTTGATCGCCTACGACAGCAGAACAGGGCACACGGGGAAGATGGCGGAATTCGTGGCGGAAGGTGTTCGAATGGGTGGAAACGAGGTCGACAGCAAGAAGATCAGTGAGCTCAAGAAGGAGGATGCCCTCAAAGGGTACGATGCATACGTTCTGGGCTGCCCGACATACCATCGGGA
Source organism: bacterium (assembly GCA_030609865.1). The sequence continues at coordinate 3,582 of JAUWSZ010000019.1, forward strand.
CATGACCGGCGGAATGAAGACCTTTCTGTTCCTGATGGAGAAGGCAGGACTCGAAGGAAAAGTAGGCGGCGCCTTTGGATCCTACACGCACAGCGGAGACGCCCCGGGCATCATCTACGACACGATGGAGTACGTGTTCAAGATGAAGATGAGTGACCTTGGGTCCTTCAACCTGAAGGAGGCCCTTGTGGGTGACAAAGAGGGCCTTCGTGCCTGTCAGGACTATGGAAAGGGCATCAACGAGAAGCTCGAGAAGTAGTCTGCTGCAACACAAAAAATGGCCTCCCCCTTACACGGGGGAGGCCTTCGGAGGGGGGAAGGAGGGTTGGGTTGAGGGTTGACCGGGTTTCTCTGTTTGTTGCTGTCCCTTTATGATCATCTTTGCCGTCGCCGGGCATGGAATGTTTGAATGCCTTCCCGATTCACCGGAGCCACGCAGGCTCTGTTCCCTTGTTCTCTAACAAGATGCGTGCCAGAGCGGGCGTGGAGGCGGGAGCACGTTTCTAAGCATCGATGGTTGTTGAGAAAATTCGCTGCAAAGGCCCACGCAAGCTTCCGGGCAAGGGGCGATCAGGCCCCTCCATGCCGGAGCCGATTCTCTCTTTGATCAGGCGGGCCTCTCATTTTGATAAGAACGCGGGCCCTAAGGTGCGATTCTGGTGTTGGGATAGAAGGTGCTCCACGCGAACCAGAAGGCAGCCGTCACCCGCAGGGGTTCAAGGCGCTCGCCCTTTCGCTTCCCCTTTACACAGACGCCTCGATCGAGGTCCCAGATGGAACCGGTCTCCTTGTCTGCGTATTCCCCCGGCTCGGGGCCCTGCCGGAAGGTAAGGCCTCCCTTGCCCCTCCGGGCGATGTAGGCCCGGACCCCGTTGTCGGATGTACGGACGACGAGGACCTCCCTTTCGCCGAGGGTCGCCCCAAGAAGGTCACCCTTTTTCATCTTCTTGTCCGGAACGGCAAGAGAGTGGGGCCCGTCCGTGATACCGTGGACAAGCTCCTTGCCGGGCATCCGGTCCCTCAGCCATTCTGTTCGAAACAGCCCATATCTGGTGGGGTCCTTGAAGTAGGCCTCGTAGTTGGAAGAACGGATTTCCCTGGACTTCTTCAGCAGCTTCGTGTCCGGATGGGTTCGGTGCCAGTCCGACCACGTTGTCTGCACGACGGGAACCGTGGAGAGGGTGAGCCCCTTGTGTTCTCCCGCCAACCCCTCGCCGGTGATGTGGCTCCAGAGGTTCCCGGTCTCGAGATCCTGCATGACCAGGCCATTGCGCCAGAGCTTGCCGGAGACGATCAGGGTAAGCGGCTGCTTGTCGACTCGACGGACGTAGACTACGCCCGTGTGGCAAAGGGGTCACCAGGTAACGGCGATCGGAGTCCCGCCGATCTGGTCGTTGACGATTTCGTGGGCATCGAGTTGCCAGAGAGAATAGGCCCTCGTTTCCCCGCCGTAGAGAAGCCCCATCACGGGCTCGTCCGGGGACATCTGCTGGCGAGCTTCTTCGCCCGTTACGTATACGGGATCCATGATAGCGGGAATAGCCCCCGGGGGCAGCACCTCGTAGATGGGATCACCGTCGACAACCGGGAACACTCCCGCCGGGTTCTCGCTGCCGTAGCCGTTCGAGACGAGAAGAACCGCGCCTATGAGCGCGGTGGTTGCCACTAAGAAGACATGTTTGAATTTGAATTCCATTCTTCCTCCATGCGAAAGCCGTCATCCCCGCGAAGCGGGGATCCATTGGCGCAGTGTGCTGATGGGCTCCCCCTCATCCTGACCTTCTCCCCAAAAGGGGAGAAGGAATTGCCAATTAGACAAGTGGTAGTACACTCGCAATACGTCTTCAAGGGACAAAAAGTTACAGGTCGGAGAATAGTCAGGGGAGGGGGAAGGGTCCCAGCTGCCTACCATCTCGGCAGCACCCTGCCGATCAACGCGCCGGTCGCCGCGAGCAGAGCCACGGCGCCGAGGTGCCAGGTGACGGTGTGCAACGGGTCCACGGCAGGGCAGTGCAGATGAATGGCGGCATCGGACAGAAGGCCGGCCCCCAGGCCTGCAAGGGCCCCTGCGAGGACAGAGGAGACGGCCGCTCCCCGCAAGATGAACCGGAGGGAAACAAGAAAGATGGGAATGGCGATCAGGAGCTGCCAACCCGCGCAAGGCAGGCCCATTCCAGGTGCGCTCCCGACACAGAGGCCGGGATGATCCCGGGCAACGAGATGCGGCGCCGCCAGGGCCGCTGCCAGGGCCAGGCCGAAAGCAGTGGCGAGGAGAATCGAGGAACGGCTGTACCTCTCCCCCGAGCCGGGTACGGACCAGCGCATGGCAAGCCAGAACACCCCGGCCCCGGCAAGTAGCTCCAAACAGGCAGGACCGTATGCAACCGCCCAGGGGACCCTCCCCAGGTCGGCACGCAGGGACGTTGCCATCAGCACGAGGGCGCCGAGGCCCACGGCGAGAATGGCCAGGATCAGGGCACGCTCGAGGGGAGAACGCAGCGGACGGACAGGAAGGCTCTGTTCGGTCAGCCCGAGGAGCCTGGTCTCCTCGAACGGTGGGTGTTCAACAGATGAAAGCCCCCAAGGTTCATTAGAATCGCCTCTAGGCATCCTCATCCTCCTCATTCCCCTTATTCTGTCGCAAGAGGTCCCGCATCGCTCCGAGGGCCCGGTGGACTCTTACCTTGATGGCCCCCTCGGAGATGCCGAGGACCGCGGAGGCCTCCCGCACGCTGAGCCCCGCCACCTTGGTCAGGACGAAGGCCTCTCGCTGGCCCCCGGGCAGTCCACTCAGTGCGCGTTCCACTTGTTTCATGCTCGCGGAACGCTCCGTCTGGTCGAGCGCGTCGGGAGACGCAGTGTTCATGAATCCATCTTCGTAGCCCACCTCCCGCCGCCTCCCTCTCTTCCTGAGAGCGTCGATGGCAACGTATCGAGCGATGGCGAACAGCCAGGGCTTTACCGGGCTGTCGGGCCGGTATGTGTGGCGAACCTTGTGAATCCGCAGAAAAACCTCTTGTAGAAGATCCTCGGCCAACGCTCGGTCATGGACAAACCTGTAGATATAATTCAACATTCCCGGGGCCACCTCCCGGTAGAGTTCGGCCAGGACCTCGCCGTCGCCCCGCTGGTAGCGTCCCATCCACTCCGAGAGGCGATCTGCAGCCTGCATTCCGCTGACTCCTACAATCTATTTCGTTCCTGCGGCCGGGAGAGTTACATCAATGCGTTGCGGCCCCTTCTGCCTGGAAGCGAGGCCGGAGATGAACGGCAAAAAGGTGCGATACTCTGTTGGACGCCCAAAGTCCGCCTTTTGTAGCAAGATCCCGGGGAACATCGATTGCAAACGAGGCAACGGTGACGTAAAGTTGGCCTGAGGGACGTGTAATGTAGAGGCCGGCAATCGCAGACAGGAGCGGAAAGATGGGCAGCAAAGACCCCCAACTTGGCTTGGTGCAGCTCACGGATCGAGCTTACGGGTACATGCAAAGGGATGAGGGGCTCGGGTGGAGCAACGCAGGGTTGATCGCCGGGAAGGATGAGGCACTCCTGATCGATACCCTCTTCGATCTGCCCCTGACAAAGAAGATGCTCGACGCAATCGCGTCCAGGGTCGGGAAGCCCATAAGACGCGTGGTGAACACGCATCACAATGGTGATCACTTCTGGGGAAACCAATTGGTCTCGGATGCGGAAATCATCGCCCATCGAATGTTCCGATCCGAGATGATGAAGATGACGCCCGAGGTGAGCCAGGCCGTCATGACCGCGCCGGCCGACACCCCTGCTGTGGCCTTGCTGCAGAAATCGCTCGCACCGTTCGATTTCTCCGGGATCGAGCTCACGCCGCCGACCCTTGTCTTCGACAAGCACCTGACCCTGTACATCGACGATCGGGAGGTGGAGCTGATCCACGTGGGTCCCGCACACACCTCTACGGACGTTATCGTGTTTTTCCCGGAAGAGAGGGTGCTGTACGCGGGCGACATCATCTTTCGTCTGTGCACGCCGATCGGTTGGGAGGGAACGTTCCACCATTGGACCCTGGCACTCGATCGAATCGTGGAACTCGGCCCGGAGATGATCGTGCCGGGCCACGGTCCCCTGTGCGGACTGGAAGGGGCGACCGAGATGCGTGAGTACCTCCAGTACGTGTACAAGGAAGCCAGGGTCTGTTTCGAGCGGGAGATGACAGAGAAGGAGGCGGCCAGGCGGATCGACCTCGGTCCTTACGCGGAGTGGACCGAGCCGGAGCGGCTCATCTTCAATGTCGCACGGGCCTATCGGGAGTTCCGTGGTGAGCCCCACGACAAACCGGTGGATTTCTTCGAGATGGCCGAGGTGATGGCCGAAATGAAGCGATCCCACTGCGCCCGGGAAATGCAATAGCCCCCTGCCGCGGCCCGTGAATCCTCGCTGCAGCGCTCGGTTCTCCCAGCCTTCCGAAGCTTGACAAATCCCGGGATAGGGACACTCGAACCGCGAACGTGAGGAGTAGGGAACATGGCAGAGAATCCGATTTCCCTTTCCGGGGCACAAGTGCTCGCCGCCTGCCTCGAACGAGCCGACGTCCGGCGGATCTACGGGATCGTCGGCACCTCGAATATTGCATTCGTGAACGCCCTTTACGACAAACAGGACAAGATCCGGTACGTTTCCACCCGGCACGAGCAGGTTGCTGCAAGCATGGCCGACATGGAAGGCCGGTTGACCGGCAGGCCGGGTGTCTGCCTGACCCACTCCGGGCCGGGCACGCTGAACGCCACGATGAGCATGGCGAACGCGTACAAGGACTGCTCTCCGCTCATCCTTATCTCCGGGGCGGTTCGGCCCGCCCTGAAAGGCTCTGACGGCCTGATCGAGGCGGATCACGGCAAGGTGATCGGACCGGTCTGCAAGGGCGCCTTCCAGGTCATGGACCTGGCCGAGATGCCCGCTGTCTTCTCATCCGCCTACCGTCTTGCCATGACCCCGGCAAAGGGGCCCGTGCTGATCGAAGTCCCGGAGAACCTCTGGCAGGCCGAGGGGAAGGTCGACCTGGATGCCATCGATCTCACCCTGCCGTCCACCGGGGCAGTGGATCAGGCTGCCGTGGAGGCGGTGTTTCAGGCCTTCATGGATGCGGATCGACCGGTTCTGCTCACGGGTGCGGGCGTCTTCGAGGCGGATGCGGCTCCGCTTGTGCTGCGGCTGGCCGAGGAGGCAAATGTTCGGGTTGTCACCACCGGAAACGGGCGAGGCGTGATTCCCGAGTCTCACGACCTGTGCCTTGGCCGTGTCGGATTCTTCGGAAACCCGGTGGCAGACAAGGCGCTCGAGCAGGCGGATCTGATCCTGGGGCTCGGGTGCTGCCTGTCGGACCTGATCACCTGGGAGTACACGGTCGAGCTCGCCGGCAAGGTGGTCATCGTGAATGCCGACCCGGAGGCGGCCTTGATACAGCCTGAGTCGTACCTCGTGGATCTCCAGTTCGTGGGTGGGGATGTGGGGCTGTTCCTGGACGAGTTTGTCCGGCGGTTCGATGCCGATCCTGTGAGAAAATCGGACGACTGCATGGATTCGATCCTCCCGGTGAAGGAGCAATGGGAGGCACAGCTCGGGGCGGCGATTGCTTCGGACAGGACGCCTCTCTCGGCGGGCCGGGTGGTGAGGGCCCTGTCCGATCTTGCCCCCAAGGATGCGGTCTTCACGGGTGGGGCAGGGCTCAGCACCCTGTACGTAAACTGCTTCGCCCGGATCGAGGCCCCAAGGTCCTTTTTCGGGCCGAACAACTTTGGGGCCATGGGGTTCGGCTTCCCGGCGCTGCTCGCCTCGGGAATCATCACGCCGGATCGCCCGTGCTTGTGCATCCTCGGTGACGGCGACTTCATGATGACCCTCCAGGACATCGAGACCGGGATTCGGGAAGGGGTGACCGGCGTCGTACTCATCCTGAACGACAACTGCTACCGGGCGCTCCGGTACAGCCAGCAAATCATATACGAGGGCAGGATCTACGGAACGGAGCACTCCAATCCGGACTTCGTCAAGCTGGCCGACGCTTTCGGTGCTGCCGGCTACGTCATCGAGACACCGGACCAGATTGTGCCTGTGCTGAAGGAAGCGATGGGTTGTGGGAAACTGGCGATCGTGGATGCGCGAATCGATCCGGAAGACCCTGCGCCGGCCAACATCGAGGCCATCCTGAAGATGCGCGGCCTTGCCGGATGAACCTGTCCTTGTGAATGCGGAAGCTGAATGTCACAATGGATTTATAGGTCAACAGCGACCCATCATGAGCGAGGGACCCCATGAGCAACCCTTCCCTATTCATTCCCTGTATGGTTGATCTCTTCCTCCCTGAAATCGGAGAGGCATGCCTTCAGATGCTCCGGCGGCTGGATCTCGCCCCGGTCTACCATCCGGAGCAGACCTGTTGCGGCCAGCCGGCGATTCATGCCGGGTACGTGAGAAAGGCCAAGGATTCGGCCAAGCACTTCATCGAGGTCTTCGGGGAAGACGAGGCGGTGGTCTGTCCCTCCGGCTCGTGCGTCTGCACGGTCAAGGATCGTTATCCGGAGCTCTTGCAGGATGAATCGGATTGGCTTCGCCGGGCAGAGGACCTGGCCCCGCGGGTCTATGAGTTCTCCCAGTACCTCGTGGATGTTCTCCATGTCGAAGATGTGGGTGGCGCCTATGCAGGGAAGGTGGCCTATCACGAATCCTGCCGGGTTCTGAACGGGTTGGGGGTTTCCGAGCAACCGAAGAAGCTGATTCAATCCGTGAAGGGAGCCGAGCGGGTTCCCATGCAGGACGCCGAGGTCTGTTGCGGGTTTGGCGGTGAGTTCTCCACGAACTACCCGGAGATATCCGAGGCCCTGGTCGACGAAAAAGTGGCCAACTACCTGGCCAGTGGGGCCGATGTGCTGGTGGCCTGTGACCCGGGTTGCCTGCTCAATATCGGAGGATACCTGAAACGGAATCATCCGGAAAAGAAGGCCGTGCACATCGCCAGTTTTCTGGCGGAAGCCAACCAGGGTGGGAAGAGATGAAGATCAAGTCAGAGCAATTCAAGGAAGTGGCCAGGGAGGAGTTGAAGACGAGGCACACCCGTGCTCATCTGGATCTTGTGGGCCTCGTCCTGAGAGAGAGGCGCAAGGCCACGATGGGTTTGTTCCCAGACCCCGCGGCAGCCCTCGACCTGGGAAGGGCGATTCGGGCCGAATCGGTCGAAAGACTGCCGGAACTCCTCGAGGAATTCGAGAAGAACGCCACCGCCAAGGGCGCAGTCGTTCTCTGGGCCCGAGATGGCCGCGAAGCGAATGATCACATCCTGAGGATCGCCAAAGAACGCAACGTGCGGCTCGTCACCAAGGGGAAATCCATGGTGACCGAAGAGACGGCCCTCAACGATGTCCTGGTCGAGAACGGGCTCGAGGTCTTCGAGACGGATCTCGGCGAGTTCATCATCCAGCTCCTCGGAAGACCCCCATACCATATTCTAGGCCCTGCGGCGAACATACCCGTCCAGGAGATATGCGATCTCTTCCTGGAAAAGGGCATCATGAAGGAGCCGACCCTGGATCCGATCGAGCTCGGTCACGCTGCAAGGGTTTTCCTGAGAGACAAGTTCCATTACGTTGAAATGGGCATCACCGGCGTGAACATGGCGGTCGCTGAGACAGGCACGATCATCAACGTGGAAAACGAGGGGAACATACGGCTCACCAAGTCGTCTCCGAGGATACAGGTGTCGGTGATGAGCCTGGAGAAGGTCGTGCCCACGATGCAGGATGCCATGCACATGCTCCGGCTCCTGTGCAGGAACAGCACGGGCCAGCTGCTCGGCTCCTACGTATCGATGGACAGCGGTCCGAACAAGGGCAGCGAGGTGGATGGCCCCAGGGAACTCCACATCGTCATGCTCGATAACGGCCGCTCGAGCTTCTACCAGGACCCGGAGGCTCGTGAGATTCTGCGCTGCATCCGCTGCGGGGCGTGCATGCTCGAGTGTCCCGTGTACGGAAAGATCGGTGGATACCCGTACGGCTGGGTCTATTCGGGCCCTATGGGGCAAGTCATCAATCCCCTGATCCTCGGTCAAGCGAGGACCCAGGATCTCTATAGGGCCTGCACGCTCTGTGGGGGCTGCAAGGTCGTTTGTCCTGCCGGGATCGATCATCCACAGAAGTTTCTATCTTACAGGGCCAAGGATGTGGAAGGGGACTCGACTTACAGGGCGAAACAACGGCCGTGGACAGAGTCGACTTTCATGGAGATGTTCACCTGGGCCACGAAGCGACGCTGGCGATGGGACCTGGGCATCAAGGCCGCCCGGCCTTTCATCAACAGGCATGTGCAAGAGGGATTCATCCGAGGAATGAAGGGTCCCCTCGAAGGGTGGTTCAAGAGCCGGGACTTTCCTGCCATGGCTCGGAAGACATTCCATGACAGGATGCGGGAGAGAGGGACAAAGGGCCCCGATGGCCCGTCGAAGTCCTGATGAGCAGCTTACGGACAGTAGAAGGGAGATAGGGGAAGATGTCTAAGACAGCAAAAGACGAGATTCTGGACAAGCTGAAGGCCGCCCCACAAGCACAGCCGCCTCCCAGGCCGATCATGCCCCCGTTGAATGAACTGGCGTGGAACAAGGAAGAGATGATCGAGAAGTTCGTCGAAAATCTGACCCTCCTCGGGTGTGCTGTTCATCGGGTCCGCGATTCCGAGGAGACCCTGGACAAGCTGACCGAAATCTCCCGGGCAGAGGGGCTGACCAGGGTCCTGGTCTCAGAGGATGATGTGGTTGCGCCGCTGGATCTACCCGGGTGGGGCAAGAAGAGCAACATCGAGGTCTTCACCCCGAAGGATTGCCGGGACCGGGAGGAGTTCAAGAGGGTCGCCTTCGATGAGGTGCAGGCCGGCGTTACGGGCGTTGACTTTGCCGTGGCCGAGTCGGGCACGCTCTGCCTGATCCATGACGAGAGCCAGCCACGCCTTGTTTCCCTTGCCCCGATACGACACATTGCGGTCGTTCCCGTAGACAGGGTTCGCCCGGTTTATGAGAGCGTGACAGACAAGATATTTGAGGCGGGAGGGAAGGCCCCCAGCCATCTCACGTTCATCTCCGGACCGAGCATGACGGGTGACATACAGGCCACGCTCTTCACCGGGATGCACGGGCCCAAGACCGTAACCGTCATCCTGGTGGAAAAGATGTCCAGCACTGTTTGAGGCGATCTCGTCCTCGTCCTCGTCGTCGTCCTCGTCGATCATGCACTGCGCGCTTTCTTCACACACATGAGTGGATGTCGTGAATCTGTTTCGCCGTTTCGTATGCATGGACACATTC
>JAUWSZ010000377.1 GCA_030609865.1 bacterium
AATCTCCTCTACTATTTGTTTCTAGTTCTTTTGATCGTCGGCTGCTCTTCCGGGCAAGGCCGGCTGGAAGCGAGTGCCGATACGGTTCGCGCTGAAGCTGCGGAGGTCGATGCGGTCGAAGGAATCGCCCATGCGGAGACGCCGACAGTCACCGAAGAAGCGCTTACAGAGACTCCGCTCTCCGAGGTTGTGAATGATTCTACGGACTCTCCACCGACCACCGATCCGGCCACGGCGAATCGGGCGCTCGATCAAGTCCAAACACGGGAGGAAGCGTGGGAGGAGGATGGAATCCGCGAGGAATTCGGTGAAGCGTACACGAGGGTCATTTTTTCGGAAATCCTCAGCGAAGACGGGTACAAGTATTCCTATATCGACGCCCCCCCTCGTCTGGTCATCGATGTGAAGGGACCGACCCGGGAGGTCTGGTTCAACCGACTTTCGTTGAAAGGCGGCGCCTTTGAGCGAATCCGCGTGGGAAGGCACCCGGACAAGATACGCTTCGTGCTCGACCTGCGTGAAGAGGGGCAGCCGGCGCCGCTGGTAGAGTCCGTAGAAACAGACCTTGTTGTCCTGGCAGGGGTGATTCCCGAACGCGAGGATCTTCCCGACGCAACGCAGGATCAGCAGAAACGGCCGGAACCGAAGATGCAGGCGGCAACGACGGAAGGCGTCGAGGTGGCGAGCGCGATGGAGGAATCCGACCTGGAGCCGGTTCCCATGGGCGGCCCTGAATTGCCTCTCACCGTAGCAAAGGCGGACTGGAAACCGGTCCGGGTGAAAGGAATAGACTTTCGTCAGACCGACTCGTCCTCCGAGGTGATCATCTCGACCGATGGGCCTGTCCTGTTCGACGTTCAGGAGAAGGACGATTCCATTATTGTCATCCTGCCCGGCGCGCAGATTCCGGAGCACCTTCAGAGAGCGATCGACACCAAGGCCTTCCCTTCTGCCATCCTGGCGGTCGTGCCGGAGCAGGTAGGTGCTGGACCGACGGGCAAGGTCATGTTCACGATTCGGCTGCGCGAGAAGAGGCCTTACAACGTACTCGAGGAAGAAAAGGGCGTGCGTGTGACCGTCCTGCTCCCGGAAACACCCCCTGAGATACCCTTGCTGCCGCCTCCGGCGCTCCCGGAGACCGAAGGGCTCGCAAAGGTGGAGCCGGAGCCCGCTCCCGAACCCACTCCCGAGCCGGAGCCCGCAAAACCGGTAAAGGAAGTGAAGGTTCCGGAAAAGCCCGCGCCGGAGCCCGCGCCTGTCGTGAAACCGAAGGAGAAGGCGCGTCGGCCTTATCAACGAAAGTTCTACGCGGAGAATTACAGAGGGAAGAAAATCTCTCTTGATTTCAAGGATGCGGACATCCAGAACGTCCTGCGACTCATCGCCGAGGTGAGCAACAAGAACATCGTCATCAGTGAAGCGGTCAAGGGCAAGGTGACGATTCGCCTGTTGAACATTCCCTGGGACATGGCCCTGGACGTCATCCTGAAGACCTACGCCCTGGAGAAGGAGGAACTCGGGCCGAACATCCTGCGCGTAGCACCCTATTCGCAGTTGAAAAAAGAGAGAGAAGAGGCCTTGAAGGCGGAGGAGGCCCTGGAGAGGGTCGAGACGCTGGAAACGCGGCTCGTGCCCATCAACTATGCGAAGGCCAAGGACCTGCAGTCGTTGGTCGCGCGCCTCAAGAGCAAACGACCGGATGCGTCGATTCTCGTGGATACGCGCACCAACTCGTTGATCATCAGGGATATCGCTCCGAACGTTGCAGAAATGGTCGAATTGATCCGGTCCCTCGACACTCAGACCCCACAGGTGCTGATCGAGGCCAAGATCGTGGAACTGGACGTGAATTTCGAGCGGGAACTCGGCATTCAGTGGGGGACGCTCTACAGGGCAGGGCCTGCTACAGGGAACCCCACAGGCCTGAATTTCCCCCACACGGCGAGCGTGGGTGGCGTGATGGACAACATTTCCGGTCAGGTGGTCCCAGGGATCGCCAACCCGGTCGTGAACCTTCCGGCCGCGGTGGACAACTCGGCAGGAGGCGCCCTCGGGTTCTCCCTGGCATCGATCACCAACTCCTTCCAGCTGGATGCACAGCTGAGCGCCCTGGAAAAGAGAAACCATGCTCGTATCCTCTCGAGCCCGCGCGTGGCCACCCTGAGCAATCAGGAGGCCCGGATCAACCAGGGCCAGGAGGTGCCGTACCAGACCACATCCGACGAGGGGACCAAGACCGAGTTCAAGGAAGCCGTCCTGGCGCTCTCCGTGACGCCCCAGATCACGTTTGACCGCAACATCATCATGAACATCCTCGTGACGAACGACACGCCGATCCGGGACCCGACCGTAGGCTTCATCATCGGCACGAAGGAGGCGCGAACGACTGTTCTCGTCAAGGACGGGGACACGGCGGTCATCGGTGGAATCTACACGAACAATGATGCCGACTCCGTCGGAGGCGTCCCGTACCTGATGGATGTCCCGGTGGTCGGTTACCTGTTCAAGACGAAGGGGGAAGCGGTCAAGCGAACCGAACTCATCATCTTCATCACGCCGCGGATCATCCCGAATCAGTTGATAGAGGTCGACGAGTGGGTAGAGCAAGAGAAACCGGAATAGGCTTCAATACCTACTGCGGCTTGCGCCGCAAGGCGAAAGGCGAAAGGGGCTTGGGAGTAGTTGGCTGTTAGCAATTAGCTGTTAGCTCCCAGCCACCCCCCGCCAGGAGGCTCGAGACCAGAGGGAGGCGTGGTGGGCTAATACCTAAGGGCTAATAGCTAACGGCTAACTGCTTACGGACAGTCAACCTTTACGCAAAAGACGTGGATGTTCCAATGAAAGACTCTAATTGTCAGGAGGGTCAAGCTATGTACGGGCTTCTTTGCAAGAACACGTTCAAGGGAATGGTTCTGTTCTTCTGCGTGCCGTGGGTTGTTCTCGGCTGCGGGGATTTCGACCGGGAGTTCGGTGCGGGAGGATCGGACGACAGCGGGTCTCTCTTCAATATAGAGGGGATCGATCCGACCTATAATGATGAATCGACTCGCCAGGTGGACGTTGTGCCAGTGGATTGTGCCGTCGGCCCGGATGAGGATCCCGAGCCGGAGTATTACAGTGATCACTTCGCCGACGTGACCCTGTCGAATCGCCCCCTCAACAACAGTGAAGAGCAGACCGCGAGCACGATCTACGTCCTTTCGTACCAGGTCCGGTACCAACCCTATGCACAGGGATCCCCCCCGTTACCCGATATTAACGTCGATCCGATCGGCCAGTACGTTGGCCTGGAGCCCTGCGACCCGGGGAGCGACTGCCAGGGGGAGACAATTTCGCAGATCGAGTTCGTTCCAATAGAGCGAAAGACGGTGCTCCGCCAGTACCTGATGGCCAACCCGGGCATCGAGCAACTCAAGTACAACATTTTCTACACATTCTTCGGGGAGAACGATTTTGGAGAGCCGGTTCGTGCCGACGGAGCGGACTTCTTCTACGCGTTGAATTATGACTATTGTGGAAATTGACGGCTGCCGGGGTAGGTGACTTTCCCCCCTGCATGATTCCCGATGCCTTGCCCAAAAGAGGCTGAGGACGAATTCCTCGGCCTTTTCTTTTGGGTGCGCCGGGCATATGGCTTGCCGTTCGAGAACACCGGCATCGGCCCCAGAACGCACGCACCCCGCTCGGCCTTCCCCGACCACCTGGACAACGGAACTCCGCAAGAACGGGGTCTTCCCGGCGCTGTCAGGGGCATGTCGGCTGCCAAGCACCCCTCCAAGCCCGTTTCCCAGGGGTCAGGGGTCGGGGACCAGGGATCAGGCCCGTGCCCGGAAATAGCAGTTAGCCAATAGCTTTTGGCTGTTAGCTCCCCGCCACTACCCCCCGCAGAGTCCCCGCCAAGGGGCGGGGGGTAGGGAGCTAATAGCTAAAGGCCAACAGCCCATGGGCAGGGATCGCGCCCCGTGCCCGATCAACGAGGGAGGGGCATCTGGTGCTATCCCCTGTTACGAGGCGATTTGTGCAGGGCGACTCGAGATCAGGGATCAGGGGTCAGGCCCCACGCTCCTTGCTCGTCCTCGTCCTCGTCCTCGAAACCGAAGAAAATGGATTCTAGTGCGGCATCAGCTCATGTTCGTGATGAAAGCGCCCGGCACATGGTCAATCGGGCACGGGCACCAAAACGGAATGAAGCTCATAGATTCAGGTATCCGGGGTCAGAGTTCATCAGTCAGCTTGGCGATTAGGTATTAGCCCTCCCGAC
>JAUWSZ010000007.1 GCA_030609865.1 bacterium
AACGATGCCCGCAAAGGCGCGGTGGCGTGGGCTAATACCTAATACCCAAGATCTAATCGCTTCATTTGCCTATTGCCTGCCGCTCTGCCGCTGCCTCCGCCTCTTCTATCGACGCATACCCGTGGCTCTTGACCATGTTTTCATAGATTGCCTGCGTCATGTTTTGAGCGTTGGTTTGGCTCTCCGTCACGTCCCTGTACAGATGAGCCAGTGTGTCGGCCGAATAGGTTTCCAGTTCGCCTCGAAGGTAGTTGAGGAAGGAGGTTGTCTGGAGTCCTTCTTCCCCTTCGTCCAACGGACGTCCCCGCTTCATCAGATACGGGTATTTAGCCATCATCTCCTTCTGCCACCGAACCTGGATGGCCACGATCTGGTCGATCAGGTTCTCCAACAGGATGTCGTCGTGGAGCTTCGGGATCAGGTTGTCCATGCGAGCGTACTTGAGCGTCATCAGGTTTCGGCCTTCTTCAACCGCTTTTTTCAAATCCTCTCGGTACGAAGTCAGGGTCTGCTCCGACCAGACGGAAAACTGTGCCGCGCGGGTCATGCGGAAACCTTCCGGATCCTGCTGGCAGGAGACCGGTTCCTGGGCGGACACGGAGAGAAACATCCCGAGTTCCATCTCGAGGATTTCCTGAATCAGTTCTTCTTTGTGTCCCATGGGTCGTTCCTCATTCCGGTTGCGTCATTGTCTGTCGGTACCACGTATACGTCTTCTGCATGCCCGCCGTGAAGGAAGTGTACTGAAAGCCAAGGGCCCGGCGAACCAGATCCCCGGAGTAGATGAGATGGCTGTCCAGAGGGAAGGGGAGGGGAATCCTCTTCGCGTCGATCTCCGAGACAGCCATGGTGCGGGTCTGTATCGGCCTTTCCGTGATCGCCTCGAGGACCTCGATGAGCCTTGCGTACGAAATCAGTTCCTCCGCAGACAGGTTGAACGCTTTCCCGAAGGTTTCCGGGTTCCCCATCGACAGGGTGATGATTTCCGCCACGTCCCAGACCGAGACAAACTGGAACAGGGCGAGTTCATTGTCCGGAAGGATGACAATCTGGTTCTGATCGATCAGGTCGAAGAAGTATCTTTCCCGCGGGGCGTAGTTGTATTGCCCGTAGATGATCGAGGGACGAAGGCACGTGCAGGGGAATTCAATCTGCTGCGCGTGTGTGGAGACGGTCTGCTCCGACAGCCACTTCTGAAAGCCATAACCCGCTGCAGGCCCCAATTCCGGTTGGGGTCCCGCAAGTTTGAGCCCGTTCTCCCGGATGGGCAGTGACCGGGTGGGCGCATACACGGACGTGGTGCTGATGAAGATGTAGTGCCCAACCGATTCCCGGGGCAGGGCAAGGACCACGTTCCGCACATCCTTGGGCGTATATCCGCAGAAGTCGACGACCGCATGCCAGCGTAACGATGGGACTGCCTCCCTCAGTAGGGCGGTCTGGTTCCTGTCGCAGACGATCTCCTCTACGCCTTCCAAAGCCAGAGGGCGGTTTCCTCGATTTACAACGATGACCCGGTAATCGGGATTCGGGGCGAGCGCTTCGACAAAGACCCTTCCGACGAAGTAGCTTCCGCCGATGACGAGCACGTTTTTCATGAGACCGTACCCCTTAGCCTACCCATACGTTACGCCCCCGCAAGGGGCTGTCCTGGATCGTTGCCTGGATGACAGGCCCGTGGTCCGGCAGGAACGTGGTGTCGTGTTCGGACAACATCTGACGGCCGAGTTCCCGGATCAATGCGGCGCAGATTTCCTCGATCCTCTCTTCTTTTCTCGCAAAGCCCGATTCGGTGATCAGACCGCTGATCCTGTCGCGGATCCATGCTCCAAGGACGGGAAGGTCACCCACGGCCCGATGCATCCACTTGTAGAAGGGTGTGTATCTTCGATTGAGCAGAAATACAACGGATATCACATCCGCACAGAACTTGGTCTCCGCGTACTGGGCGGCGAAGAGTTCCCCCCGCTGCACGCATCGGGGAAAGTTGTATTGGCCTGCCTGTCCGATGGTCATGCAGCGAGCTGCTATCTTCTTGCGCCTCACATCCTCCGGATAGAAGGCCTTGAGGGCGTCTCTCCAGTCGGTGAACTCCCCCAGGGGATCCCGGAAGACTTTCCCGTTCGTGCAGGCCGCCAGGGAGTTCTCCGGCAAGATCAACCATGTGTCGAGATCCGCGGGGATCCGGTCCAGGCCGAGAAAGCGCTGATAGAAACCGGCAACCTCGAAGACCCCGGTCCTCCCATCGCCCCATGCGCTCGTCCGTCTAGGTCCGCAACCCTCGAAGGTTTTGGGAAGCCCGTCCAGGGCTTCCTGGAGTCTCCCTGCGATTTCTTCGTAGTCCTGCTTGGACAGCCACAGGCAGAACCCGGGGCCCCAGTCATGATCCCGGGAAATGGAATCGTCAAAACCGAAACACTCGGACCCATCGCCCACGAGTCCCGCCGCCAGGCGGTCTACGTATGGGCCGAACTCCTGTTTGAGCATCGGGAAGCCGACTTCCTCGAAATAGCGTTCCGCCAGGTCCAAGCCCTTCATCTACGGGTTCCTGAAGACGTTAGAATCTGGATGTTCTGCTCCGCCAGAGAGACCTTCCGCTCCTGCCCGAGCGATTCGTACAGGGCCCTTGCCTTTTGAAACCACTCCAGCGCGGTCTCCCGTTCCCGTTTCATCGCATGGATGTACCCGATGTTGCTGTACTGGTCCGCCATGCCGACCGAATCGTCTTGTTCTTCAAAGATGGCGAGTGCCTTGGAATAGCTCTCGAGGGCGGCTTCGTGATCTTCCTTGTCCCGGTACACCGAACCCACATTGCCCAACTGCCATGCCCGCCCCGTGCGATCTCCCAGGTGATCACACAATCGGCCGGCCTCCTGAAATCGTTCGAGGGCCTCGTCACGCCTGTCCAAACCCACCAGAACGTGTCCCAGGTTGTTCAAGAAGACAGCCTGTCGCTTCGGGTCGGGGTCCTCTCGGAGCAGGTCCAGGGCCTTGGTGAAATGCTCGCAGGCCCCCTGTGGATCCCCATTTTCGATGCACAGCCTGCCTGCCGCGTTACAGGCATCCACCTCTTCGATTCGCTTCGGCCCCGTCATTGGGGTTCATCTCCCCTTGAATACCGGTTCGCGCTTCTCGAGGAAGGAGGAAAACCCCTCCATGAAGTCCTCGCTTTGTTTGCACACCTCCAGGACGTAGGACTCATAGTCGAGCGCCTGCGGGAGATCCCACTTGTTGAAATTCTGCAGGCCCCGTTTGGCAAAGGCGATCGGTATGGGCGCGTTCTTGGCGATTCTCTCCGCAAAGTCGCGGGTTGCCTGGGTGAGTTCTTCATGGGGCACGACCTTGTTCACCATTCCGATCTTCAACGCCTCTTCCGCGCCCACGACCTCTCCGGAGAAGATCAACTCGGCTGCCTTTGCATATCCTACGAGGCGCGGCAGAAAGTAGATGCCACCCCAATCGGGATGAACGCCGCGCCGCACGAAGACCTGGCCGAAGCGCGCCTTTTCGCTCGCGATTCGGATGTCGCAAGACAGAGCAAGGTTGCAGCCTCCGCCTGCCGCAACGCCGTTTACAGAGGCGATCACCGGCTTTTCCATCGTGTTGATGGTGAGAGCCGCCTTGCACATGGCGTGACGCTCGCTGGAGATCTGCTGTTCGAGGGCCTGGGTCGTCCCGGACACGAATTCGTTCACATCGCCTCCCACACAGAACGCCTTGCCGGCGCCCGTGATGACCACGACCCGTACCTCCCGGTCCTGGGCGACCTCATCGATGACCTCGACGATCTCCTGTCGCATCCGTCCGGCAAAGGCATTGTACTTCTCCGGGCGATTCAGCGTAACCGTGGCCACTCCGTCCTTTTTTTCGAGTAGAATGTACTCCCAGCTCATCATTCCCCTCCTAAGGGCTCGCGCAAGAAGAAAGCTCCCAGTCTTTCAGAAATGGCCTCCGCTTCTCCGATCAGTTCGACAAAGACCTCGCTCAGGCTCTCGATCCTCTTCACGACCCCCACACTCTGCCCGCAAGGCATGGCCGCGTTTTCCCTGTTGCCGCCCTCCTGTACGTAACTCGAGTCTGCCTCCTTCTTGAGGAACTCGTCCGCGTCGGCCTCTCCCATCTTTTCCACCTGTTCGGTCATCTTGTTTCTGAGGACCCGGACGGGCATCTCCTTCTTGCCGAGGATGAAGGTCTCATCACTCGATGCGGAGCAGACCCTTTCTTTGAAGAAGATGGGGTTTGTTTCCGTACAGAAACGTGTGTCTGAGAAGCCTCTCGATGGCCCGGGGAAGCTGCCCGTAGTGGTCCACAAATTGTATGGACTTGCCGTACTGACGGAGCATGGCGTGACGGTCCTTGTAAGCGCATCCCAGGGTAACGAGATGAATTTTCTGTTTTCGGCAGTACTCGATCCCATACCGCACATCACATCCAAGATTCGACTCCCCGTCGGTTACGTGAATCAGGAGGTTCCTCTTTCGCCCCTTGGGCATGAAGTAGGCCGCGGCAATGATGGCCTGTCCCGACGCCGTCTGGCCGCTGGGCGGAACGGAAAGGAGCTGCCGGTCCCGGATCAAGCGGGAGATCATGCAAACCCCGTCCACCTCGAAGTATGCGTAGGCCTGGAAGCGATTTCGGGACCCGAGGAGGGCCTTGTGGAGGTTTCCAACCGTGTTCTCCACCATTCGCCACTTGCTGCCCCGCATGGAGCCACTCGCATCCATCAGCAACGTGACATTCCAGTCCAGTTCCGGCAGCTTCTCCTTCTGGTGGAAGCAGCGCCCGGAAACCGGGGCCCTGTAGAGGCGTCTTCGATCCACCTTCCCGCTCAGGAGCCCGCGGTTCACGACCGTTTTACGGGCTGCGTAGTTGAGAAAGAGCGCCCGCAGTCTCGCGACCAGGTGAGGGTCGACCACGGGACGTGACGGGATGCTGAAATCCCAGCGGGAGGTGGGCACCACATCGTCATTGTCATGACCGACTACGGATTGGATGATGGGCGTTATGTCCGGAGAGTCGAGCGCCAGTTGCAGTTCGATCTGGTGCATCACATAGGGAGACAGGGGCCTCTTCACGGGCTTTGTTTTCCTGTTGCGGCCATCGGGCGTCTTCTTCTCAGCAGAAGAGGGATACCACTTGAGGGTCTTGTCGATCGTCGCCAAGGAAGATATGGAGTCCTTGATCGCGTCCCATGTATCGAGGTAGACCTCCGCTCGCTTCTTGCAGCGGTCCGTTACCCCCTTCTGCGCGTCTCCGATCTCTCGCAACCGGCCCGTCAGGGCCTCCAGCACATGAAGCGGTTCCTCGTAGGCAGGGGCCGGTTCCAGGCCTCCGTCGCCTCCCCAGGCAGCGGTCCACCACAGGTAGACCAGTGCATCCAAGGAGAGCATTGTCGTATTGAACCTTGACCTGGCTTCGGCAAATGCCTGATTTCGTGCCGTGGGCGTGTAAAGCCCGAAAACAGTCTTGTCCGCCACCAGATCGACGTAGATGTCTTCCCCCACGCTGACGATCTTCTGGAGCCGTACGTTGGGCAATCCTGCCAGTGTACGGATCGTGGGCTCCAGAAGCTTCCAGATATGGTCGCTCCACTCTGTTCGATGGAGGGCTTCGTGGGTGACCAGGCCCACGAGATAGTCGATCTTTTCCGGCGGGACCGGGTACTGGCCCATGAGCATCGCGGGTTCGAGAATGATGGCCGTGCCTCCTCCCCGCGACATGCCCGTGTACTCGATTCTTCCCACATTCGGCCCCAGGTGCCCGGCCACTTTTCGCATGGCGCGCAGAACATTGGCCAGTTCGACGGATTCAAGGCCCGATCGGTTCAGTCTCCAGTATTCTGAGATGCCGTGCGCCTGCGCACGATTCGATTCCATAGCCTCGCAAGTGCTCCTTAGCAAGTCGCAGGTTGCGCGCTTGAAGGGTTGGGCCCTGACCCCTGACCGCTGATCCCTGACCCCTGTCCTTTGACCCCTAGTCCTTGTGCCAGGGGAGCCGTGCGTCGGGGTTTGACCAGAACAGGGCCAGGTACAGGGAAACGCTCAGACCGCCTGCACCGAATGCGATCCACGAGGAAGCAGTCCACGCTTCCCAGTGGCACGCTCGGCCGATTAGTGCGCCCGCCACGAGATTCATCCAGCCCCAGAGCACGTTCGTGACGGCATGTGACGCGGCGGAAAAGGGTGACATGTGCCTTTTGCCGCAGATGCCCTGAACCAGATGGGGGATTGCGTTGAACAACAAGGCTGCTGAAAAAAAAGATCCGATCAACTGCGTCATGTCTTTCCTCCGATATTGTCTGGGGGTTCGCCTTGTTTACCACGAAGAGGTCGGCGACTTCCATCCGCCTTCGCAGGGGACCACGTCCTTGGCCGTGGATGAGTACGCATCCTTCCTCACCACCTTCGCGCACTTCCAGATCAACGTCAGGGCGAAAAAAGGCAAAAAGAGTGCCAGGAAGCGAGAAATGTATCTAAGTAGCTGTTTTTGCAGATGAAAGAATGAAAGCGAGGAGATGATCCTCAAGGGACGACATAGAATGGGTGGGACACTTGTGCCACAATATCAACACGGAAGGGAACGTAAACGCCTGTATTCATGGTGTGACGTAGACAAGGGACAACGATGGCTCTATGGATTCCGATATGGGTCAATTATGACACGGAATCGTGGGGAGTCCTCAGCCCGCATTAGAGTCTTTCATCGGAACATCTACGTTTTTTTCGAAGATGTGGGAAGAAGGTCATGTTTGCAGGGCTGGAGGCGGGGACTGACCCCTGACCCCCGACCCCTGAACCCTTGCGGCGCAAGCCGCATTAGGACATCTCCAGCCTCTTCATCTTCCGGAAGAGGGTTTTTCGCGAAATGCCAAGGGCCTTTGCCGCCATCCCTTTCCTCCCGTTACAGATCTCGAGGGCCTTCCTGATGGAAGCCCTCTCCGCCTCCTCAACGTTCCGGGTGAGTCGCACATCCGTGTCCGTTTCGATGGTCGTCGAGGACTCCACCGCTTCCGAGTCATTGCGTGCGGAAGGCGAGGAGGGAATGAATTCGAGACGCTTCACCGCAATGTACCGCTGTATCGCATTCTGCAGTTCCCTCACGTTGCCGGGCCAGTCGTAACTCATGAGAGCCTCCAGGACCTGCCCCGGCACGGGGGGGGGGTCGCCGTTCTCTGAATAGCGCTTGAGAAAGTGCTCCATAAGGAGCGGAATGTCTTCCTTGCGGTCTCGCAAGGGGGGAACGTTTATCGGAATGACGTGAATCCTGTAGAAGAAGTCCTCCCGCATGCCCCTTTGTCGGACCTGTTCCAAGAGGTTCCGATTCGTGGCGGCGATGATTCGAAAATCGGAGAGCTTGTTCACGCTGCTCCCTACCGGGGAATAGCCGCCCCCCTCGATGGCTCTCAACAACTTTGCCTGAAGGGTGAGGCTCAATTCTCCCACCTCGTCAAGGAACAACGTGCCGCCGTCGGCCACATCGAGATACCCCCGTTTGTCTGCATGGGCGCCTGTAAAGGCCCCTTTCCTGTGCCCGAAGAACTCGCTTTCCAGCAGATTCTCGGGGATTGCCGCGCAGTTGACAGCCACGAACTCTCTTTCCGATCGGCTGCTCATCTCGTGGATGGCTTTTGCGACCAACTCCTTGCCCGTTCCTGAATCGCCGTAAACGATCACATTGGCATTCGTGGCGGCGGCGTTCAAGATGAGCTCGTAAACCTCCTGCATGGCCGGGCTCTTGCCGATGATGCTCCCCAAGCGATACCGGTCCTTGATCGAGGAGCGCAGGCTGATGTTCTCCCGCCTGAGATACTCTGCCTCTTCGAGCATCGACAGTTCTCTCTCCTTTGAGTCCGTGATGTCTCGGGCGGTCATGAACACAGTGGAGAGGCCCTTCCACTGGATCAGGCTTGCTCTGTCTTGAATCCAGATCTCTCGTCCCGCCTTGGTGCGACAGCGGGTTTCGAAGGACCTCTGTCTGGAAAATCCTTTCTCGAGAACATCGAACATCTCCCGGAAATACATCTCGAATTCCCTGGAAACGAGTTCCCCAATATCCTTGCCGAACAGCTCGCCTGCGTCGCGGTAGCCGAACATCGACAGAAGGGCATCATTCGAGAAAACGATCTTGGAGTTGTGATACAGCATTGCCCCCACCGTCATCCGTTCCGCCAAAACGCGGTAGAAGGTCTCGCTCTCGCGCAACGCACCCTGCATCCGCTTGAGTTCGGTCAGGTCGATTCCCATGCCCAACACGTACGATGCGTTTTCTATCTTCGTACTCACGGCAGAGAACAGATAGGGGGTCTTTTTCCCTTCCTTGCTCGTCAACTCCGCCTCCACGGTGCCCGCGCCTTTCGAAAAAGCGGCTCGTACGGCCTTCTTGATGCGCTTCAGGTCCGCTCCGGAAAACAGCTCGTTGACCGTCATGTGCAAAAATTCGTCCCGGGAATACCCGCTCACCTTTTCTATGTTCTCGTTGCAGTTGATGAATTGTAGGTCTTGATCAAAGGCATAGAAGACGCCCGGGAGACTCCTGACCAACATCTCGAAGAACCGGTTCCTTTCTTCAAGGTCCAGGATGGTTTTCCGAAGGTCGGAAATCTCGAGTGCCACTGATGGGGACGTCTCTTCCTTGCGGGTGTACTTCTCAGACATGGGACTTTCCTTCCGCGAAGGGATTCTACTGTTCCCAGGTTTTGTAGATTTCTTTCGGATGATCGAAGATGTAGGTGAGCCTCCTGCCGGCGTCCTCTCGAACGGTGTCCCGGCTGGATTCGTCATAGTTCTGCGAAGTCATCCATCGTTCGAGGAGGAGCCCCCCGGGCAACCACATTTCCATGGTCTCCCTTTCCGTGACCCAGGCCTTCAATTTGACCCCGAATCGGGCCAGGATCTTCCAAACTTCATCGCGGTTGCGTCCGTCGCAGTATACCATCATCACGCACTCTTCCACGCCGAGGTTCCGGGGCGATGATCGATCGTACTTGATGCAGGGGATTTCCTTGTTCTCCACGTAGGGATCGAGCTTCTCCGCCAGCTCATCGAGCCTTGGCCTTGCCCCCAGGACGAGCCACTTGCCCCAGTACTCGAGGACTTCGCCGTTGGTCATCTCCTTGCCCTGGTAAACCGTGTAGCTCCGCCCCATCAATACCAGGGGATGATACAGGAAGATGAATTTTGATCTTGGGTCGTCGATGATCATGGCGGTTACCCCCCCGCGGCAAACGGTATGATGGCGATTTCATCGCCGTCGCTGATCGACGTGGCAAGTCCCTCGAGTTTCGTCACGTTTTCACCGTTCACGAAGATGAGTATAGCACCAATCTCGCCCTCTTCATTCAGCAGACGGTCTCGGATGCCAGGGAATTCACGATCCAGTTGATCGATGCATTCCCCAAGGGTTCTTCCATTGCAGAAGGCTTCATCGCTGCCTCGGAACCAGTCTTTCAGAGAGCCGGGGACTCTTACCGTAATAGGCATTCTTTCGCACCTTTCTGAAGATCAAACAGCCTCCCAACATGACCTTCTGCCAACATCTACGCAAGAAACGTGGATAGTGCAGTGGGCGCCTGTCCCCTTCTTCTGACCCCTTGTTTCTTCCGTTGCCCCTCGTTTGTGCCCGTGTGCGTGCCCGTGCCCGATCGAGGACGACGACGAGGACGAGTTGCGGGGCCTGACCCCTGACCCCTGCTTTGTCCCAAAGTCTGTCAGGGGTTTCCTTTAATGTCAAGAGATTTGTCCCTCAATTGACCCATTATGGAGATTCTTGTGGCCCTTATGGGTCAGGATACGATCATGCCATGAAAACAGCAACTTACAAACGAAACGGTTAACAATGTGGGGCAATATTGACCCCAAAGGTACCCCTCTCCTAGCTAAGAGTTTGACTTACGGTTCACTATTATTCCATGAAAACAGATAGTTAGCTTAATTATGGTGGCTTGGCACTCTTCTTGCCTTTTTTTTGCGATGTGTGTAATGCGGCTTGCTTTGGCGGCCGAGCGTGGATCCGCCTTCGCAGGAGACGACGGCTTTGGCCGTGGATCGAGGACGGCGCATACGTCGCAAGACGCTCCTGTGAGCTTCGGCGAGATGGCGCTGCAAGCGTTTTGATGGGAACACGGGCTTACCCGCGCGGCTCCATACGAGAACGTGGAGTGCTGGAGCGTGCAGAACCGAATTGTGGAGGGACTGGATGAGCGAGGAGCGAAGAATAAGGGTGCTCGTGGCAAAGCCCGGCCTTGACGGGCACGAACGTGGGGCGCACGTGATTGCCTACGGGCTGAGGGATGAAGGGTTCGAAGTCGTTTACACGGGCCTTCGACAGACCCCGGCTCAGATTGCCGTGGCCGCCCTTCAGGAAGACGTGGACGTGGTCGGCCTTTCCATACTGTCCGGAGCACATGTGTCATTGACCCGTAAGGTGATCGAACGCCTGAAAGACCAGGGAACCGACGACATCCTGGTGCTCGTGGGGGGAATTATCCCGGAAAAGGACATCCCTACGTTGAAAGAAATGGGGGTGGGGGAGGTTTTCACGTCCGGGACCTCGATTGCGATGATCGGGGAATACATCAGGGCCACGATCAGCAGCGATGGAGGCGGGTAGTCGCTTCGGGTAGGCGATGGAACAGGGAGAGTCATCTTTTTGGAAGGGAACAGGGATGGTGAAAGATACAGAAAGAATCGACGAAGTCCGGAAGGCGGAACAGGAGTGGCAGGAGAAGGTGCTCGATCCTCGGGTGAAGCGGTTCAAGCTCCCGAAGAGCCCGACGCGATTCTACACCCCCACGGCCAGGGACGGTTTTGATTTCCTCGAAAAAGTCGGTTTCCCGGGGCAGTACCCGTTCACGGCCGGGAACAATCCCTTCGATTTCTGGAGGGCCTTTGCTGAGGAGAGCGCCAAGCGAGGCCACCGGCCGGATTGGGGTGGAGGCGGCAGTGTGGGCAAGTACGGGGGATTCGGTACCGCGGCGGATTACCGGGATTACCTGCTGCGCATGCAGTCGATCGGCCGCAAGGGCGGGCCGAACATGGCCTTTGACCTGGTCACCCAGTGCGGTTACGACTCTGACAGCCCGGAGGCGGAAGGGGAGGTGGGCCGTGTAGGCGTGGCGGTCGATTCGTTCCGGGATTTCCAGGTGATCTACGAGGCGTACACCGGGGACCTGGAGATGGACAAGGTGGCGTCGAATTTCACGATCAACGCCCCCGCGGCCGTGATCGTGGCCATGTATGCCGCAATGGCTGAGAAACGGGGCATCCCGCTGGATAGACTTCGAGGCACTCCGCAGAACGATATCCTGAAGGAATTCATCGCCCGGGGCACGTACATCTACCCCCCGAGGCAGTCCCTCAGGCTCTTCCGGGACATACTCGTTTTCTGCACCGAGCACATGCCCAAGCTGAACATCACGAGCATAGGGGGGTACCACATACGAGAGGCCGGCGCGACCCGGGCCCAGGATCTGGCCTTTTCGATGGCCAACGCCGCGGCCTACCTCCAGGCGGGGGTCGATGCGGGGTTGGATGTGGATACCTTTGCACCCATGTTCACCTTCAACGCCTTCGGCGGCAGCATGGAGATCTACCAGGAGATCGCCTTCCAGCGGGCTGCTCGGCGCATGTACGCTCGAATGGTCAAAGAGCGGTTCGGGGCAAAGAACCCGAGGAGCATGTTGATTCGCCAGCCCGCGTCGGCGCACATCGGGTGCTCTTCCACCACGCTGCAGCGGCCGCTGAACAACCTGACGAGGGCCGTCATCGGTGGACTTGCCGCAGGGATGTCCGGAGCCCAGCCCTTGACCTTCCCACCCTTTGACGAGCCCCTTGGCCTGGGACACAGCCTCGAGGCGGTTCAACTCAACCTGGATGCGACCCGGATCCTGATTCACGAGGCCAAGATAGCAGACGTGAATGACCCGTGGGCGGGGTCCTACATGATGGAGTCGTTGACGGACGAGATCGAGGAAGCCGCCTGGGCCGAGGTCGAGAAGATCGAGAAGATGGGAGGAGCCGTAGCCGCCATTGAAAGCGGATATATGCAGAAGGCGGTTGCCAAGTGCGCCTACGAACGGCAGAAGCGGATCGAAAGGCAAGAGGATTTCGTCGTTGGCGTGAACTGCTTCAACGATGAGAACGAGATCGAAGTGAGCGTGAATCGGGTCGTGGAAGATACATACGATCAGGAGCTGATGAATTCGGCCGAAGAGCGGCAGAAGGCGAACCTGGCCCAGCTCAAAAGGGAACGGGGCGGCGGTGCCGTCGGGAAAGCCTTGTCTACGTTGGAGAAGCACGCAGGGGATGAAACGGTGAACCTGATGCCGGACATCCTGGAATGCGTCAAGGCGGAGGCCACGTTGCAGGAGATCTGCGACGTTCTGCGTGGGGTTTTTGGCGAAGCCCAGCCCGTAAGAATTTAAGTGCGGCAAAGCCGCACAGGGTTCAGGGGTCGGGGATCAGGGATCAGGCCCCAGGAGGGAACATGGCAGACAATGTTTTGATTACGGACATCCAGCGGTTCTCCGTCAACGACGGGCCCGGTTTCCGGACGAACGTGTATTTGAAGGGCTGCACAATGCGGTGCCATTGGTGCCACAACCCGGAGACCATCGCCACGCATCCGGAACTGTACTGGAAGAGACGGCTGTGCGTCCAGTGTGGGGCCTGTCTCGAGGCCTGCCCGAGGGACGCAATCCGCCCTCCCATACCTCCTGAGGAGACGCAGATTGAGGAGTGTACATACCACAAGATCATCCGTGACCGTTGTGATCTCTGCATGAAGTGCGTGGATGCGTGCCTGTACGATGCCCTGGAGATCGTCGGGAAACCGATGGCGATTGAGGAAATACTGGACGAGGTGGAGCAGGACCGGCCCTTCTACGACAATTCCGGGGGGGGGATGACATTGACCGGTGGCGAGCCTACAGCACATGCCGACTTTGCCGGCAGGCTGCTCGAGCAGGCAAAGAACCGAGGCTTGCACGTCTGCCTGGACACGAACGGGTGCGCCGATTGGCAAGTGCTGAAGGGCTTGACCGACCAAGTTGATATCGTGTTGTTCGACCTGAAACACGTCGATTCGGCTAAGCACAAGGAAGGAACCGGCGTGACCAACGAGCTGATTATCGAGAATCTGCGACTGCTCTCGGAGACCGGGAATGAGATTTGGGTGCGCATCCCGGTTGTGCCGGGGTACAACGATTCGATCGAGTTCCACTCCGGCGCAGCGGACCTGCTCGCGAAGATGGGGCGGGGGATCGTCCGGATCGACCTGCTTCCTTTTCACAACTGGTGCCAGGACAAGTATGGGTGGCTGGGCCTGGATTGGCCGCTCCAGGAGATCGAGTCGATGGAGCCGGCATTCCTGGAAATCCCTGCGGACATTTACCGGAGCAAAGGCTTCGAGGCCACGATCGGAGGGTCCGGGTTTGAAAGCGGGGACGAGGCCTTGAACTCGTGACAAGTGAGTTTGACTGCGAGAAACAGTCGACACCGAGAGTCGGCGCAACGAAGACAACCGGTTCCAGAGGAAACAGGGGAGACATTATGGGACGAAGAGACCAGTGGAAGCAGGCTGCCGACAAGATGTTCGGTGAGACTACCAAGAAGAAGAGCTTCGAAGAGCGGGAAAAGGTGCCGGATGTGGCGTGTGGCGTGTGCAAGAATTTCTCGGAGAACGCTTACGCATCGGACGGAAGAGGGGTCTGTAAGACCCTAAAAATCGGCTCCGACATCTCCATAGACTCACCCGTATACGTGCTCGAAGGTGACACGGGCCAGATCACCTTCTTTAACACGGAGGCGTCGAGGTGCAGCCATTTCTCCAAGATGGAAATAATCGACAAGGACGGGACCGAGTGTGCGGACCCGGCCTTTCGTCGTGCCCAGAGACAGATGGAGAAAAAATGAAAGGAGGTGACACAGATGGCGACATGTAAAGACTGCAAGTGCTACTTCGTGCTCGAGGACAATCCGGAAAAGGGGGACTGCGTGCAACGGGTGGTGGATCCGCGACAGGCCTATTACACGGCCAGGCCGGTGGCCGCGGACCAGGATGCATCGAGTTGCAGTTCGTTCCAGAAGAAATAACCATACACTTTCTTCACGACCAGGAGGACATTATGAAATGCATTTCATGTGGGCACGAAGCGGCCCAGAAGGATTTTCGGTATCTGTACAACGCGCGCATCGACGCCTCGATGACCCTCCGGCAGTGCCCGCAGTGCCAGGAGTGGTTGGCGGTGAATGAACTCACCGGCGAGGTGCAGCAGAAGGTGGGACCCGGCGAGGCCCCGTGGGGGAAATCTGCAGGTATCGAAGACCTTGCAGGGGATGTCAAGTGAGGCAACTGCAAAGGAGTGGATGAAAGAGAGGGAAGATGAGTGGATTCGACGCAGGCTTGGCCGTCCCGGAAGCGGAAGAGCATTTTTTTCTGCCCAAACACGTGATCGAGACTTTGGAGAGGATCAAGCTCTTGGCCAAACGCCACCCGGTAAACATCCTGGTGGCGGGGAAGCAGGGATGTGGCAAGTCTACCCTGGTTCGACAGTTTGCGTCCCGCAACAAGAGACCTCTGGCCAACTTTCAGATCGGGATTCTGTCCGAACCGGGCCAGCTCTTCGGGGAACACCGGCTCAAGGACGGCGAAACATACTACCAGGAGTTTCTCTTCCCCAAGGCGATCCAGACGCCGGGGTGCGTGATTCATCTGGAGGAGATCAACCGGCCGGAGCATCCGAAGGCGTTGAACATGCTGTTCTCGGTCCTTGCGGAAGACCGAAAGGTGTGGACGGATGAGCTCGGGTTGATGAAGGTGGCGGATGAGGTGGTCTTCTTCGCGACGCTCAACGAAGGCGAGGAGTTCGTGGGCACCGAGATGCTGGATGCCGCGCTTCGAGACCGGTTCTATGTGAGCCTGCTCGACTACCTGCCGTCCGAAGTCGAGACGAGGGTGTTGCATCTGAAGACGGGCATCGATGAAGCGGATGCTCTGACCATCGTCAACGTGGGCAACAAGCTCCGGAGCAACACCCAGGAGCCGATGGTTGTCTCCACGCGGCATACCCTGATGATTGCGGAAATGATGGCCGTGGGGGCTTCCTTCGAGGGGGCCTTTATCAACAGCCTCCAAGTGAGCCGGGACGTCCTCGAGTCCGTGCTGCTTTCTCTGCATGTGGAACTCCAGCTCGCTGCGAAGGGGGACGGAAAGATGTATGAACTCTACTAATTTCCATGAGGAGGTGAATCGGTGAAGATCAATGAGAAGGCAAGAGGGTATCTGGAGAGGGAAGGAAGATCGAATGTCCTCGCCACAACGGACAAAAC
>JAUWSZ010000066.1 GCA_030609865.1 bacterium
ACCTTGTCCCATTTCTTGTACCAGACGAACCCCTGCGCGACCTCGTCCCAGAAGCCCTCCGGGTCCTCGATCGATCGCTGGTACATGGCCTTGTATTCGTCCATGCTCTTCACCCAGGCATTTTCGAAACCTTCCTTCGGAGGATCAAAGACGCGCTCCTCCTGGGCTACGGATACAATCCCTTTCTTCGGGTCGCTCATCTAACGTCCCTCCTCTCCGGAAACCGGTAACAACGGGTGCCGACGTGATCTTCTCCTGTTCTAAAATTCTTGCACAAAATCCCGACGAAACAAACAAGAAGGGCTAACCGATGCCGATCCGTCCAGGCAGCTCCGCCAGGGTGTCGAGCAGAAGGTCCGGGGCCGCCCTCTTGAGGTCTTCGCCTTCGCCGATGCCGTAGGTTACCGCGCACGTACGCATTCCGGCAGCCTTGCCGGCCCGAATGTCGTATACCGTATCACCCACAATCCAGGATCTCCCGGCCTCTTTCCGGAGCCTCTCGAGGACCAGGGCCAGGACGGTGGGGTCGGGTTTGTGCGGGATGCCGTCGCTTCCCTGGACCAGATCGAAATGGTGGGCGATGCCTATCTGCTCGACCACACGCTCCGCCATGAAGGTCATCTTGGTGGTTGCGATGGCCCGCGAGACGGTCTCCAGGCCCTCGAGGCACTCGCTCACACCCGGGCACAGACGGCTGGTTTCTACACAGTGCTCAAAGAAGTACTCCCGGAAGGTCTCTGCGGCCCTCCCGGCCATGGCCCACAACTTGACCGGAAGCAGAGCGTTGAAGATATCGATTAGCGGGCGGCCGATGTGAGGGGTGATCTCGCTCACGGGACGCCTCCCGCCTCCGACGGCAACGATCCCCTCGTTCACGGCCCGCGATATGTCCTCCCTGCTGTCCACGAGGGTGCCGTCCAGGTCGAACACGACCAGATCAACCGCTTTCCTGCATGTCGGGCCTGCCTTCCTCATGGGTGCGAAAGGATATCAAAGTTGCGGGGAGAAGCCAAAAGCTTCCGTTTTCTTGGGCCGCCCGCCGTGCCGAACCTTGACTTTTTTCTTCCGAAATAATCATATAAAGAGTTACCCTCTCTTCTTTTCTGCTCGACAGGTTCATCCTTGGAACCTTCAGCATATGGGGTCCGAATAAGCTCGTTCAACCCTCGATGGTTGCATAGATACTTCCCGGTCAATCCTGAACACGAGGAGACAGTTCGATGAGAGAAGTCGTGATCGCCGGCTATCTGAGAACGGCACAATCCCGCTCCAGGCCCCGGGAACCGGGAAGAGATTGGTTCCACAAGCTGCGGGGAGATGAACTGCTGGCACGGCTGATGCCCGCCCTGATGGAGCGGCTGGACATAAGGCCCGAGGAGTTGGACGATTTCCTCACCGGCTCTGCCATGGGCGTGCACGAGAACTGGACGTACGGCGGACGGTTCCCCGTGTTCCTGGCCAACTTTCCGGAAACGTTGCCGGCGAAGTTCGTGGATCAGCAATGTGGGTCCTCCATGGCCGCCATCCATATCGGCTACATGGAAGTCGCCACAGGCAATGCCGACATCGTCATGGCGAGTGGGTTCGAACACATGACCCGGGTCCCGATGGGGGCATCGCCGGAGGCCATATCGCTCAACATGTCGTTTATGAGCGAAGAGAAGTACAAGCACTGGGACTTTGCGACGACCATGAGCATGGGCTTGACGGCTGAGAAGCTCTTTGCTCAGACCGATTGCACCAAAGAGGACATGGATGCCTGGGGTGCTCGGGCCCATCAGCTTACCACCAAGGCGCAGGGAGAGGGCTTTTTCGACGACGAAATCCTGCCCGTGGAGGCGGAGCAAGCCGACGGAAGCATCGTACAGGTGGACACGGATCAGGCCGTGCGACCGGAGACAACCGTTGAGGACATGGCAGGCCTCAAGCCCGCCTTCAAACCGGAGGGGGGGGTGATCACGGCCGGCAACTCCTCGCCGCTCAATGCCGGAGCGAGCTGCGTCGTCCTGATGTCCAAGGACACGGCCAGGGCAAAGGGCATTCAGCCCCTGGCCACGATCCGGTCGATCGGGTTTGCGGGCGTGGATCCCACGGTCATGGGCAGGGGACCGGTTCCCGCATCCGAGAAGGCCTTGAAGATGGCCGGGCTGTCGGCACAGGACATCGACTACTGGGAGATCAATGAGGCCTTCTGCATCGTGGCCCTGCACTGCATCCAGGAACTCGGCCTCGATCCGGACAGGGTGAACGTCATGGGTGGGGGCACGGCGATCGGACACCCCCTTGGCGCCAGCGGATGCCGGCTCGTGGGCACCCTGGCCAGGATTCTGAATGTGAGAGATGCCCGGTACGGGTGCGCCAATGCCTGCTGCGGCGGTGGCCAGGGCGTGGCCACGGTCATTGAACGGGAAGAGTACGATTGGTAGTGGCGCGGCAAAGCCGCAGGCGAAAGGCAGAATCAGGTATTAGGTATTAGGTATTAGCTCCCAGCCACCTCGCCACTACGATGCCCGAGGGGGAGGGGGGTGGGCTAACACCTAATACCTAACAGCCAATTGTTTACACGGCTCCCGGTCTTTCTCACGATCGGACCCTTGGAGGGAAACGTGACCTGGGCACTACCCGGAGCCATCCTCTTCCTGCTGGGGCTCATGCTTCTGCTCGGGTACTTCCTTTCCAAAAAGGTGTTCCCGAGCGAGGAGACAGGGGTTCACGACGCCGGCCCTTTGGAACGGTCACCCTGCGACGGGTGCGGCGAGGCGGGATGCGGCGGGTTCGCCAAGGCACTGGT
Organism: bacterium; assembly: GCA_030609865.1. The sequence continues at coordinate 2,792 of JAUWSZ010000066.1, forward strand.
GAGAGGCGGTTCCGAGGATCCTGGGGATACCGCGGCAACCGGGAGAGAGCTCTACTCGGAATGTGGACTGGGGAATGCTGCGAGCCGGGCTCGGCAGATGAATGCCGTGATTCGATGCAGTGGCAGCCGGGTCTCGCTCCGCTATCGCTACTCCGGTGCCCCCTCCTGCCGGGCGGCCGCCCGGATGGCCGCCCCTCCGAAGGAATGCGGGAACGCCTGCCTGGGGTTCGGGGACTGTGTCCCCTCGTGCCGTCCCCGTGCCATCCGTGTCAAGAATGGGATTGCCCGGGTGGATCCGTCCCGTTGCGACGGGTGCGGGAAATGCCTGGGGTCCTGCCCTCTTGACCTGATCGCCCTGATTCCTGCGGAAAGGGGCCTCGAAGTCCTCTGCAAAGGGCCTATGGGGCCTTCAAGCGACTGGGCCTGTCCGGATGGCTGCATCCTTTGCGATCGTTGTATCGACGCCTGCCCGGAAGGCGCGCTCGAGCGCACCGAAAGCGGCCTGCCTCGATGGATCGAAGAACGCTGCAATGGCTGCGGGTCATGCGTGGAGGCCTGTCCCCAGGAAGTGGTCCTGCTGCACGAATCGCCTCCTAAGCGGCGCTTTGCTCATCATCATACCGCGGCTGACCATCCCGCCAGTAACAGGTCACACCACACTGGAGACAGCGGCCGGACTCTCTGAGGGCCTCTTCCTCGGTGAGCGTGAGCTCTGACTCATCAAAGCACTGAATCCTCTCGTCAACAGGAAGCTCGGGCATGGGAGGCCGACCCTTTTTCTCGATCCCATCCAGATCCATGAGTTCGCTCTCAGGTATTCGCTTCTTCTGCGAGTTCTCCGGGATGTCCACTTCCTGGCCCGTCAAATAGAGATGGATCGCGCGGGCGGCCTTCCGGCCACCTCCGATGGCGTCCACCACAAGGGCAGGCCCGGTGAGGAAGTCGCCGGCCGTGAAAAGGTACGGGATGTTGCTCTGTCCGGTATCCTCATTGGCATCCATCGTACCCCAACGGGTGTAGGTCAGCTCCCCCAGTCTCGGGCTCTTGTCTTTCTCGATGATGGCCGCATCCGCCTTCTGCCCGATGGCCGCTATAATGGTGTCCACGTCGAGCAAGGTCTCAGAGCCTTCGATCGGGACCGGCCTTCTCCTCCCCGAGTCGTCCGGCTCGCCGAGCTCCATCCGGATGTACTCCAGTTGTTTTGCCCGGCCGCTCTCGTCGCCGATGACCCGGCTCGGTGCCGCCAGGAAGTGGAACCGAACGCCCTCTTCCTCCGCTGCAACGATCTCCATTTCGTTGGCCGGCATCTCCTTGCGGCTTCTCCGGTAGAGCAGGGTGACTTCGGCTCCGAGGCGTATGCTGGTCCGGGCGGCATCGACCGCGGTGTTACCACCCCCCACCACGACGACCTTCTTCCCCACATCCACGCGGATCCCAAGGTCCCGCATACGAAGGAACTCAATCCCTCCCCACACGCCTTCCATGTCCTCCCCTTCACACCGCATCTTCGAGCTCACCCAGGCGCCGGCGGCAAGGAAGACCGCCTCGAATCCGGAGGCGAGCAGGAACTCCAGGTTGAAGTCCTCGCCGAACCGAACGTTCTTTCGAACCTCCACGCCCAGATCCAGGATTCCCTGGATCTCCCAATCGAGGACCTTCTTCGGAAGCCGGTACTCCGGGATCCCGTAACGCAACATGCCACCCAGGTTGGGCATGGATTCGAACAGGGTGACCTGATGGCCGAGGCGACGGAGAAAATAGGCGCAGCTCAGCCCGGCCGGCCCGCCCCCGATCACCGCCACCCGCTTGCCCGTATCCGGCCCCTGGGTCACCTCGACCCTCTTGCCCGAGTTCATCTCCCAATCCGCCACGAAGCGCTTGAGCATGTTGATCGCAACCGGGTCGTCCTTTCCGCTCTCCCCGCGGCGGCACCAGTCTTCACACGGGTGCGGGCAAATCCTTCCGCAGACCAATATCAGGGGGTTTCGCTCCTTCAGGACCCGGACCGCTTCCTCGTAGTCTCCCCTTCGAATTGCATCGATGTAGGCGGGAATGTCGATCTGGGCAGGACAACGCTGCCGACAGGGCGCGAGGCATTCGTCCTGGCTGTGCAGGTGGATGCGTCGTGTCGTGGTCGAGATCAGGGAGATGATCCCCTTGGGGCACGTCTTCACGCAGGCGCCGCAGCCCACGCATTTCTCCGGCTTGAAGATCGGCAACCCGTGCTTGCCCATCTCGATCGCACCGAAACGACAGGCACGCACACAGCTCCCGAAGCCGAGACAGCCGATGCGGCAGCTCTTCTGCCCGCCGAAGAGCAGGTGAGCGGCCCGGCAGTCGGGCATCCCATTGTAGAGATAGAGCTCCTCGGCCCGGTCGCCGCCGGAACAGGTCTGTTTGGCCAACTCGGGTTCCTTCAGGCCCACAACCACGCCCATGACCACCCCAACCTTGGCACCCACAGCCGGTCCACCCGCCACGCACACGTCGGCAGGGGCACTGCCGGCCACGATGGCCTCCGCGGCAGCACCACATCCCGGGAACCCGCATCCTCCGCAGTTGGCTCCGGGCAAAGCGTCTTCCACCTCTGCGATCCGGGGGTCCTCCTCTACGTAAAAGACGCGGGAGGCCACACCCAAACCTACTGCTGCGACGAATCCAAGGCCAAACAGGCAGAAAAACGCGATGGTCATTGTGTCACCTCAAGCTATTAGCTGTTGGCTATTAGCCGTTAGCTCTGTAGAATTTAGACAGACATCTCGGATCCTTGGTTTTTAGCCCTTCTCCCAGGGCGGGGGGGGGCTGGGCCTGTCCCCTGATCCCCGATCCCTGACCCCTGTCCTTTCGCCTTTTCCCTTTCGCCTTCTTCGGCTACACCATGCCGGTGAAGCCCATGAAGGCAAGGGCCATCAGGCCTGCGGTGATCAGGCCGATGGCGGTTCCCTGGTAGCTTCCGGGAATCCTTGCGGTCTCGAGTTTTTCCCGAATCCCTGCAAAGAGAACCAGGGCGAGGGAGAACCCTACGGCGGATGTAACGGAGAACACCACCATGTGGGAGAAATCGTAATCCTTCTTTATGTTTATGATTGCCACGCCCAATACGGCGCAGTTCGTCGTGATCAAGGGCAGGAAAATACCCAGGGACCGATACAGGGGGGGGATGCTCTTCTTCAGGAACAGCTCGATGAACTGCACCAGGGTAGCAATTACCAGGATGAACACGATGGTCTGGAGGTACTCCAGGCGATAAGGAACCAATACCTGGTAGTGGACGACCCAGGTGATCATGGCCGCGATGGTCATCACGAAGATAACGGCGCCGCTCATCCCCACGGCCGTATCCATCTTCTTGGACACGCCCAAGAACGGGCAGTTCCCCAGGTATTGCATCAACAGGATGTTGCTGATGAAGATGGCGCTTATCGTGAGTGTCAGGAACTCCATTGCCTTTTTCCCTTTCTGTCTTGTCTCATTCCCCGAACCATCATCGGGTTCGAAGGACCTCGACGATATTCATCAACCCCAGCAGAATCCCGAGGCAGACGAAGGCGCCGGGGGCCTGCACCATGAAGGCGAAGGGCTCGAAGCTGGAGCCCATCACGGCTTGACCGAACAGGGTCCCCTGACCGAACAACTCCCGGAGGGAGCCGAGGAAGGTCAGGGAGAGGGTGAAGCCCAGACCGATGCCCAGTCCGTCAGCAGCAGAAAGCAGAACCGGGTTCTTGCCCGCAAAGGCCTCTGCGCGGCCCAGGATGATGCAATTGACCACGATCAAGGGGATGAAGATGCCCAACGCCTCATACAGGGGGTACATATAAGCCTGCATCACCAGTTCCGTGACCACCACAAATGTGGCGATGACCACGATGTAGCATGCAATCCTGACCTTGTTGGGGATGACGTTCCGCAACAGGGAGACAATGACGTTCGAGAAGACGAGAACAAATGTGGCGGCGATTCCCATGCCCAGGCCGGTGTCCGCCGCTTTGGTCACGGCCAGGACCGGGCACAGGCCCAAGACGAGGCGAAACGGGGGAATCTCCTCCCAGAGTCCCTTCTTGAATTCTTGTACCAGGTTGCCTTCCATCTTACGTGCTCCCCTGTTCCACGGTAAGCATTTGGCTATTGGCTATTAGCAGTTAGCTAACGGCTAAATGCTTTCGTTTTATGAACCCTGATCGGTCACGCTGGCCAAGATCTCTTCCTTGTTTTCGCGATAGAAGGTGAAGGCCTCGGTCACGGCCGCACAGACCCCTTGAGACGAAATCGTGGCCCCGGAAACCGCATCCACCCCGCCGCCATCGGCCTTGACCCTGGCCTCACCGCTCAGCTCGAGACCGGCAAAGCCGCTGCGGAACCCCTTCTCCCTGATGCGAGCCCCAAGTCCCGGTGTTTCTTTGTGCGCCGTGATCCCGATGCCGAGAAGGCGCTCCGCCGCAACGTCGATTCCGACGATCACGCCGATTTCGCCCCCATAGCCGTTACCGGTCATCTCGAAAGCCACGGCCCAGAGTGCTCCGTTCTTGTAGGCAGGGAAGATATCCACCACCGAAACAGCGCCCGGGCCCTCTTCGTCCGCCTTCACCTCCAGTTCCCTCACGTCTTCCAGGGGCTCGTTATCGCTGCCCATCAGGACTTCGGTGATCGCCGGTCCCTTCACATATTGCAGGAGCTGCTTCTTCCGCTGGTCTTTGGTGCCCTGATTGACCCCTGCCAGGAGGAGACCGCTGGCCCCTGTAATCGCGGCCAGGACAACAATCATTCGAAGGATCTCTCGCATCGCTTATTCCCTTCCTCTTGCCTTCGGTCGGATCTTGTCCAGGAGGGGACTGGCCAAGCTCACCAGAAGGATCCCGAAGACAACGCCTCCGTCGTAGTAGTGACCATAGACCCGAATGGCCATCGCGAGTAGGCCCGCTGCAAACCCGTAGATCCACATGGCGATCGGCTGGCTCGGCGAGCTGGTCGTATCCGGGGCCAGGAAAAAGGCGCCCAGCATGACATTTCCGGTAAAGAGCATGACGAGCGGACTGACCGATGCGTCCGTTCCCTCTGGCAGGATGCTGGATCCGAACAGCACGCATCCCAGAAGCACGCCTCCCAGGAAGCTGACACTGATCTCCCATTTGATCACACGCAAGACCAGCAGGGCCACTCCACCGATCAAGACGAGGAGGCTGGCAGACCCGATCGGTCCGACGACACTGCCCATCCAGAGATCCTTCAGGTGGACCGCATCTACGTATCCGCCCCGCAGCGCGGCCAGGGGAGAAAGCCCGGAAAGGTTCGGCAGATCGGCCAGGGCCGCATCCACGTCCATCAGGACACTCCAGGAGATCCGGACCATCACCCATCCCACGAGCGCAGCGTTCAACGGGTGAGAGCCAATCCCCCCGTAGAGCTGCTTGCCCACGATGATCGCGGAAAAGGAGCCGACCACGACGAGCCACCAGGGAACCCCTGCGGGAAGCAGCAAGGCCAGCAGCATCCCGGTCAGCGCCGCGCTCCCATCCCCGATCGTTATGGGCCGGCCCATGATCTTCTGCATCAGGGCTTCGGCCAGCATACAAGATCCGATGCACAGTCCAAGGACCGCGAGGGCGCCCACCCGATAGTGCATGACCCCGACGACGGCGGCCGGCAGTAAGACGGCCATGCTTATGTACGAGTTGCGGGCGATACCGGCCCCAGAATGCCAGAAAGGCGCAACGGATACTGTTAGCACATTCTCTTTCATGCCGATTGCCTCGCTAACTCAGCTTTCTGCT
>JAUWSZ010000409.1 GCA_030609865.1 bacterium
CTGAACCGGGCCCCTACCCTTCATCGACTCGGCATGCAGGCCTTCGAGCCGGTGCTGATCGAGGGCAAGGCGATCCAGCTTCACCCTCTTGTCTGCACCGCATTCAACGCGGACTTCGACGGCGACCAGATGGCCGTCCACATCCCTCTCTCCCTCGAGGCCCAGATCGAAGCACGCGTTCTAATGATGTCCACGAACAACATCCTGTCCCCCGCCTTTGGAAAGCCGGTGATCGTCCCGACCCAGGACATCGTCCTGGGCCTTTATTACATCACGAGAGAAAAGGCAGGCGTGGCCGGGGAGAACAAGGTGTTTGCCAACCCGGACGAGGTGCGAATCGCCTACGACGCGACCCAGGCTGACCTGCAGGCATCCATTCGCGTTCGCATCAACAAAGAACTCGTCCAGACCACCGTGGGAAGAATCCTGCTACGGGAAATCATCCCCCCGGAGCTCCCCTTCAGCCTCTACAACAAGGTGATGGGCAAGAAGGAGGTCGCAGACCTCATCGACGCCTGTTACCGGGGTTGCGGAAACAAGCAAACCGTCCTCCTTGCGGACCGTCTGAAAAACATAGGGTTCGAGTACGCGACCAAGGCGGGCATTTCCATTAGCATCGACGACATGCTCATTCCTCAGAGCAAGGAAAAACTTCTGGACGAAGCCTACCAGGATGTTCGAGAGATCGAACAACAATACACCGCCGGCTTCATCACCGACGGTGAACGATACAACAAGGTCATCGACATCTGGGCACAGGCCACGGAGAACATCGGAAAAGAGATGCTCTCCGCCCTCGGTACCCAGGTCGTGAAGGACAAGGACGGAAAAGAGCGGGTAATGCCCAGCTTCAACCCCATCTTCATGATGGCCGACTCCGGGGCGCGCGGGAGCACGCAGCAGATTCGGCAGCTCGCCGGAATGCGGGGCCTCATGGCCAAGCCCTCCGGGGAGATCATGGAAACCCCGATTACGAGCAACTTCCGCGAGGGGCTCTCGGTTCTGCAGTACTTCATCTCGACCCACGGTGCTCGAAAGGGCCTCGCAGACACGGCCCTGAAAACGGCCAACTCCGGCTATCTGACGCGGCGGCTCGTGGACGTGGCACAAGACACGATCATTGCCGAAGACGACTGTCAGACCCTGGACGGAATCTACGTCACCAGTCTCGTGGAGAGCGGTGAGCTCATCGAGCATCTGGCCGACCGTATTCTGGGCCGCGTCGGCCTGGAGGACATCCGAAGCCCGAGCGACAACATCCCGATCGTGAAGGCCGGCCAGGAAATCGACGAAGCCCTGGCACAGGAAATCGAGAAATCGGGGATCGAACGGGTGAAGATCCGCTCCGTGCTGACCTGCCAGGCGAAACGAGGCATCTGCGCCAGGTGTTACGGCCGTGACCTGTCCAGGGGACGCCCCGTGAACCTCGGAGAGGCGGTCGGCGTGATGGCCGCCCAGTCGATCGGCGAGCCGGGCACCCAGCTGACCATGCGTACCTTCCACATCGGTGGAACGGCCAGCCGGAGTGCGGAGCAGACCACCCTGGAGGCCCGCAGCGACGGCAAGGTCAAATTCTACAACATGAAATGCATCGAGAGGGAGGGCGACCTGAACCGCCTCGTCGTCACTGCTCGGAACGCGGAAATCGCCGTGCAGGACAAAAAGGGCTTCGACCGCGAGAAGTACCCGCTCAACTACGGGGCGATCGTCCGCGTACCTGAGGGGGAGAAGATCAAGGCGGGAGACATCCTCGCCGAATGGGACCCCTTCTCGGTTCCGATCCTGACCGATGTGACCGGATTCGCGAAGTTCGGGGAAGTCCTGGAAGGCAGCTCGATGGTGGAGAAGGTCGACGAGGTCACCGGACTCAGCCGGAAGGTCATCGTCGAGAGCAGAGACGCGGACACCCGTCCCCGGATCTTGGTCAAGAACGATGCAGGAAAGACCCTCAAGATCCCGAACTCCAAGAACGCGGCGATCTACCTGCTGCCCGTGGGCGCCAACCTCCTCGTGAACGACGGAGATCCGGTCGCGGCCGGCGATATCCTTGCCAAGATCCCTCGGGAAACAACGAAGACCAAGGACATCACCGGTGGATTGCCTCGCGTGGCAGAGCTTTTCGAGGCAAGGAAGCCGAAGGAAGTCGCTCTGATCACCGAGATCGATGGAACGCTCCGCTTTGGGAAGGATTCGAAGGGGAAGCGCAAGGTCCTGATCCAGCCGGAAAAGGGGCAGGAACGGGAATACCTCATCCCGAAGGGAAAACACGTCCTGTACAACGATGGAGATTTTGTGAAGGCGGGACAAGCCCTGATGGACGGGTCCGCCAATCCCCACGATATCCTGCGTGTACGGGGAGAGAAAGAGCTTGCCAAATTCCTCGTGGACGAGATCCAGGAGGTTTACCGGTTGCAGGGCGTCCGTATCAACGACAAACACATCGAGGTAATCGTCCGGCAGATGCTGCGCAGGGTGAAGATCAAGGAAGTCGGGGACACGGATTTTCTCATAGGGGAGGAAGTAGAGAAGCAGATCTTCGAGGACGTCAACGAAAAGGTCTTGGGCCAAGGAGGAAAACCGGCGATCGCGGATCCCCTCCTCCTGGGCATCACAAAGGCCTCGTTGACGACAGAGAGCTTCATCTCCGCCGCCTCTTTCCAGGAAACCACGCGCGTCCTGACCGACGCTTCGGTGTCAGCCAAGGTCGACTACCTGCGGGGCCTGAAAGAGAACGTAATCATGGGCAGGCTGGTCCCTGCCGGAACAGGATTCCGCGGGTATCGGAACCGGGGCATCCGCGTGAAAAGCCAGGAACTCGTCCCAACCGAGACATCCTGAGAACCGTTCGCAGGTCCCGGGGCATCTGCTTCTCGAGGCAGCTCGTTCCGCCCGGGTTTCTCCTGTTTTGCCCATTTACCGGACCTTGCGTCCGGAATTCGGTGCAAAACATCGAGAAAAAGGGGTTTATTTGCCAATTATGCGGCCACGCTCATTGACATTTTTCGGCGACCGACATATTATATCTCCTTTATCTAATCGCGGGCTGAATTCCGTCTATTTAGGGGAAAAGGGATCAATCTGAATGCCGACGATTAACCAGCTTATCAAACGTGGCAGGAAACCAGTTCCGAAGAGACGGACCACACCGGCGCTCCAGAATTGCCCTCAGAAACGGGGGGTGTGCGTCCGTGTTTTCACCACCACGCCGAAGAAGCCGAACTCCGCGTTGCGCAAGGTCGCTCGCGTGCGGCTCACGAACGGGATGGAGGTGACCACCTATATCCCCGGAATCGGTCACAACCTTCATGAGCATTCGGTCGTTCTCATACGGGGCGGTCGTGTCAAGGACCTTCCCGGCGTTCGATACCACGTCGTCCGCGGCGTTTTGGACACCCTGGGGGTCCAGGATCGGAAGCAGGGACGCTCCAAATACGGAACCAAGCGACCGAAGTAGGAAGCAGCCCAAGGGGAAGAAGATGCCGCGCAGAAGAGAGGTACAGAAGAGAGACGTTCTGCCCGACCCGAAATACGGCGACAAGCTCGTGGCGAAGTTCATCAACGCCCTGATGCGTAACGGGAAGAAGAGTACGGGAGAGATGATCCTGTATGATGCCTTTGACATCATCCAGGAAAGGACGAAACAGGATCCCCTCAAGATTTTCAAACAGGCCTTCGAGAATATCAAACCGGTCCTCGAGGTTCGGTCCAGGCGCGTAGGCGGCGCCACGTATCAGGTGCCTATCGAAGTGCGATACGAACGGAGGCAGTCCCTCGCCATCCGTTGGCTCATCGGCTTTTCGAAGAAGAGACACGAGAAGTCCATGCACGAAAGACTTGCCTTGGAAATCCTCGATGCCTCCAACAATCGTGGAACCGCCATTAAGAAGAAAGAAGACACGCACAAGATGGCCGAAGCGAACAAGGCATTCGCCCATTATCGATGGTAAGAACACGCATTCCTTTCGAGAGTTAGACCTAGCCAGGAGGCGGAGATGGCAAAGCAGAAGTTTGAGCGTACGAAGCCGCACGTAAACGTAGGGACGATCGGCCATATCGACCATGGGAAGACGACCTTGACTTCGGCGATCACACGGGTCCTGGCCA
>JAUWSZ010000535.1 GCA_030609865.1 bacterium
CCGGGCGATCATCGCCTTGGCAGCCTCCGTGAGCGCGAGATCGATCGCACGCTCGCGCAGGCGGGAGCGGATTTCGTCGAGCAGGAGCTCGATGATCTCCTTGATCTCGTCCACGGTCAGTGGCTTGAACAGGACCGTGTCGTCCACGCGGTTGAGGAACTCGGGCCGGAAGCTGCTCCGGAGCGCCTGCATCACTTGTTCCTTCGCCTCCTCCCGGAGCTCTCCCTGCTCGTTGACGCCTTCGAGCAGGTAGGGGCTCCCCACGTTCGAGGTCATGATGATCACTGCGTTCTTGAAGTCCACGGTGTGTCCCTGCCCGTCGGTCAGGCGCCCGTCGTCCATGACCTGCAGCAGGATGTTGAACACGTCCGCATGGGCCTTCTCGATTTCATCGAAGAGGATGACGCAGTAAGGCCTTCTTCGGACAGCCTCTGTGAGCTGGCCTCCCTCCTCGTACCCGACGTATCCCGGCGGGGCGCCCAGGAGCCGCGACACCGTATGCTTCTCCATGTACTCCGACATGTCCAGCCGGATCATGTTGTCCTCTGTGTCGAACAGCGCCTCTGCCAGGGTACGGGCCAGTTCGGTCTTGCCCACACCCGTGGGGCCGAGAAACAGGAAGGAGCCGATCGGCCGCCTCGGGTCCTTCAGGCCGGACCGGGCCCGAATGACCGCATCCGCAACCGCCTGGACCGCCTCGTCCTGTCCCACGACGCGGCGATGCAGGATCTCGTCCAGCTTGAGGAGCTTCTCCCTCTCGCTTTCCTCGATCCGCGTCACCGGTATTCCGGTCCATTTGGCCACGATCTCTGCGATCTCATCCTCGGTGACCTCTTCCTTCAGCAGGTGCTTTTCCTGCCGCTGCCGGGCCATCCTCTCCTCCGCCTCCCGGACCCTCTTTTCGAGTGCCTGGAGCGTCCCGTAACGAAGCTCGGCAGCCTTGTTCAGGTCATATTCCCGTTCCGCCTTCTCGATGGCCAGTTTCGTGGATTCGATCTCTGCCCGCACCCGATTCAGCCGTTCGATCTCAGCCTTCTCCGCCTCCCACTGGGCACGCATCGAGTCCGCCTGTTCTTTCAGGTCTGCGAGTTCTTTTTCCAGGGCCGCCTTTCTGTCCCGGGACGGCTTGTCCTTCTCCTTCTTCAACGCCTCCCGTTCGATCTCCAATTGCATGATTCTGCGGGTGATCTCGTCGAGCACGCTGGGCAGGGAATCGATCTCGGTGCGGATCATGGCGCCCGCCTCGTCGATCAGGTCGATCGCCTTGTCCGGCAGGAACCTGTCAGTGATGTAGCGGTGGCTGAGCACGGCCGCCGCCACCAATGCGCTGTCTCGGATGCCGACCCCGTGATGGACCTCGAAACGCTCCTTGAGCCCCCTCAGAATCGAGACCGTGTCCTCCTGCGAGGGTTCCGTGATCAGGACCGGCTGAAAACGTCGCTCCAGGGCCGGGTCTTTCTCGATGTGTTTTCGGTATTCGTCGAGTGTGGTGGCCCCGATACAGTGCAATTCGCCACGCGCCAGCATGGGCTTCAGAAGATTGCCCGCGTCCATGGCCCCCTCTGCCTTGCCGGCCCCCACGATGGTGTGGATCTCATCGATGAAGAGAAGGATCCGACCTTCGCTGGCCTCGATCTCCTTCAACACCGCCTTGAGCCGTTCCTCGAACTCGCCCCGGTACTTTGCCCCGGCAACCAGTGCGCCGAGATCGAGCTGGTAGACGGTCTTGTCCTTCAGGCCTTCCGGCACGTCCCCGCGAACGATCCGCTGGGCAAGGCCCTCTGCGATGGCGGTTTTCCCAACGCCCGCCTCACCGATCAGGACCGGGTTGTTCTTCGTCCGCCGGGAAAGGATTCGGATCACCCTCCGGATCTCCGCGTCTCGCCCGATGACCGGATCCAGCTTCCCCTTCTGGGCCAGCTCGACAAGGTCCCTTCCATAGAGCTTCAGGGACTCGTACGTGCCCTCAGGCGTCGCGCTCGTAATCCGTTGTTTCCCCCTGATTTCGGTCAAGGCCTGGAGGAATCGATCTTTGGTGAGGCCAAATTTCCGGAACAGCTGGCCCGCGGGGGTCTTGGGCCCCTCTTCGAGGAGGGCGAGCAGGATGTGTTCCGCACTCACATACTCGTCTTTCAGTCTCTTGGCCTCTTCCTGGGCCCTCACGAGCACCTGATTCAATCGGGGGGTTACGTAGATGCTTCCCGGCTGGACGCCCGGGCCGCTGACCTGGGGCAGCTTCTGGAGGCGATCCTCCAATCCCTGCACAAAGCTCGCCACCGGGATTTCCATCTTCTGGAAGAATCGAGGGAGGAGCCCCTCCGGAAGGTTGAGCAGTGCCATGAGCAGGTGCTCGGCATCAATCTGCTGATGCTTGTGCTCGATGGCGACATTCTGTGCCTCTTCCAGGGCCTCTTGGACTTTTTGGGTGAACTGGTTGAGATTCATCTTTGCTTTACGCTCCTTTTTTGATGCAGACCTGCCCGCCGAAAGAGGAAAAATAGCAGTTGATCCGTCAAAAATCTGTTTTGAGATTACACCATTAAGGTAAGCATGGAACGTTATGTGTCAAGGGAGGACGACAGGGGCCCGGAGGGCTCAATCGGAAGGTTCGTCTTCGAGTATCGGTAGCTCTTCGAGCTCACCGACGTCGTTGTTCCAGCGTGCGAGCCTTGCCAAGCCGTCCTCGACCAGGAACACCGGGAAGTGGACCTCCGGGCGAATCACATGCTTGTCCTCATCGATGAAGGGGGTCCATGTGCCCGTGTTGAAATACCAGGAATCCCTGCCCGGAACCTTCCAGGCATCCTCCACATGGGAATGGCCGAAGGTGACGTACCTCACGTCCAGCATCTCGGCGATCCGGGCGGCTTTCTTGCGCAGTTCTCGGGGCTCTACCTCCCTGTAGGAAACCCCTTCCTTTGTCGGCCTGAGGACCAGAAAGAGCCAGAGGAGGCCGACCACGATGAACCCGTAGTCGAAGATCACGGAAAGGGTTGTCTTCATCACCAGATTCTGACCGGTGCCGAGGATCCATTCCGAGAGGATGTTCCAGAAGAAACTCAACAGGATCAGGCCTCCCACAGCGGCCGCGAATTTTTTCGCAGGCTGCTTGATGATCGTCATCAGGAAATCCAGCTTGTTCTCGTAGGCCGGGGCTTCCTGGAGCTTGGCGATCTTCTCGGCTGTGTTCTTCTCCCCGTATTCCTCACCGACCTTCCGGATGAGTTGGAGATTCTTTTCCCGGATCTCTCGATGCCTGGGCCCTCTCCGGGTCTGCACCTTCTGGAGAGTCCGGAAGAAATAGGGGAAATAGTTCCTCACCACGTGCCAGAAGGCGTAGAGGTGTCTCCTCCGTATCGTGTAGAAGAAGGCGGAGACGTTCCGGTA
>JAUWSZ010000082.1 GCA_030609865.1 bacterium
ATCCGAAAACACTTTCGTGGGGTTCGTATTCTTGTCACGTTGGCCCTTCTCGCAGCCTGCATTTCCTTTGCGTTCAGCTATGTCCTTTTCAAAGAGGTCGACATCCCCCTCGAGAGGATACGGACACACGAACTCAACCTCCTGGAGGGAAAGATCGATTACCTGATGTCCTCACGCCTGGATGGGCACCTGGACGTGGAGTTGCAGGGCGCATTGCTCACGATGAGAGACGTGGCGGCGCAGACCTCCGGCGATCTCCGGAAGCAGGCGCGGAAGGCCCATGAGGAGACGAAGGCGCTTCTGCAGATGCTTCGGCAGCAAAGGTAGGCCAGACCGGGGAATCAATCCCTTTCTCATGTTTTCTGTTCACGTCCTCTCCGCAGGAGAGGGCAGGGGAAAAAGGTACCGCCCATGAGTCAAATTTTGCACCAGTTCGCCAAGAATGCCACAGAAGAGGTTCGTGCTTCCTTGACGGAATACAAGGGGCACAAGCTCATTGATCTTCGGATCTACTATGAACCGGAGGATGGCGAGGACCTACGCCCGACGAAGAAGGGGATCACCATCGACGTGGGTCTCTATCCTGAGTTGAAGAAGGCGATGTTGAAGATCGAAAAGGAACTCCTCAAGCAGAATCTCGTCGAAAAGGAGGCGTTGGAGGCAATCGTCAACGAATAAGGCTCCTCGGCTGCAAAGCATCGGAATTGGGTGCTCCTCTCTTGGTGTCGTGTCGGGTCTACCCCTCGGTCTTCCAAAGACTGTCCCGCCCCTTCCGAACCTCCTCGATTACCTTTTTTCGGTCCGTCCGGGCACAAGAAGCCCCGGGAGGGCCCGGATTTTTTTGAAACTAATCCGTACGGACGTGGATCCTTAATATAAATGGACCCAATGGGTGCAGAGAAGAACTGGATACCCCGTTACGGAAAGGGAGAACCCGATGAAGGAAATGGCCCTCTTGCTCGGCATACTGGCCGTATGGGTCTTGCTACAGTCCGTTGTTTTGCCCTATTTTGGTGTTTCCACCTGACTCAGGCCGGATCGGAAGGACGCGGTCGCGTCCGACAGTGGAACGGACAAGGCTCGGCCCTGTACGTTGAGAACGAAAGGAGAAAGGGAAAATGAGCGACCCGGGGAAGGATGAGAAAATTCAGCATGTATCGGACAGCACGTTTGAACAGGATGTCGTCGGAGCGCCGGAAACCGTGCTGGTGGACTTCTGGGCGCCGTGGTGCGGGCCCTGCATACGGGTGGCCCCGGCCCTGGAAGAGCTTGCCCAGAAGCTGGAGGGCAAACTCAAGGTCGCAAAGATGAACGTCGACGAGAACCCCTCTGTTCCCTCCCAGCTTGGCATACGAAGCATCCCTACCCTTCTGGTCTACAAGGAAGGGAAGGTGGTCGACACCCGGGTGGGGGCGCTGTCCCTGGAGGAACTCGAGGGTTTCGTGAGCCAGTGGATCTGAGACCGATGGCCTATTCGAGAACAGACTCGGATTTTGTCAGTCGGGGGATCCGCTGTTCAGGGTGGCTCTACCTGCCGGAAGGCGTGCCGGATCCGCCGGTCGTCATCATGGCGCACGGGTTTGCCGCGGAAAGGACCTTTCGGCTCCCTGCCTATGCGGAGAAGTTCGTGGACAGGGGGCTGGCCGTGTTCTTGTTCGACTACCGCAACTTCGGCGGGAGCGACGGTGAACCGCGGAACCTGGTGAGCCCGTGGCGGCATGTGCGGGACTGGCATGCAGCCATCGCCCATGTCCGCGGTCTTCCGAATGTGCGTACAGGGAAGATCGCCTTGTGGGGGTCATCGTTCAGCGGGGGGCACATCACCGTCGTGGACGCAAAGGACCCGGGCATCGCGGCGATCGTGTCGCAGGTGCCGTTCGTGGATGGACTGTCCACCCTCGACACACTGGGGGCTGCCTACACGCTGAAGGCCCTTCTGGCCGGCTTCAGGGATCTCGGGAGGATCCTCACGTTCCGTCCCCCTTATTGCGTCCCGGTCGTCGAGGATCCGGAACGGTTCGGGATCATGAACACGCCCGACTCCAAGCCCGGCTACCTTGCAATCGTACCCGAGGAGTCTTCATGGAAGAATGAATGCCCGGCCAGGATCATGCTTGCCACCACGTTCTACCGGCCCGTATCGTTCGCGGGCAGAGTGAAGTGTCCCGCTTTCGTGCTGCTCGCGGAGAAGGATTCGCTGATCCCTGCCAAGGCGGTGGAGCGCCTTGCTGCCAGGATGCCCCGCGCAGAAGTGGTTCGCGTCCCCCTGGGTCATTTTGACGTCTACCTGGGTGAAGCCTTCGAAGAAACAGCGAAACTCGAGGCCGACTTCCTGGAGAGGCACCTGCTGGGGGAAAAATGAGAGGGCACCCCACTATCGCTCGTCGTCGTGCTCGTCCTCGATCTTGGCTGTTAGCAGTTAGCTTTTAGCTGTTAGCTCCCAAGCACTCCCCCCCAACAGGATGCACGCAAAATAGGGGCGGCGGGCGGGCGTTATGCCCTCTTGCCGGGATCCTTGGATGCCTCCTGAACCTGCAAGCCGATGGCGGACCCGAACTGCTCCCTCTGCTCATCGGTCAACGGAAGCCATCTCTTTCGCCGCTTGCGGCTTCGCACCGCCTCCGAGGCCAGAACGAGGCTGGTCACGTGGCGGCCCTGCCGGCTGAAGACGTGCACCCGGCTTCGAGGGCCCAGCACCACGAAGGTCCTTTCGTGTTTGTCCCAGAGAACGGACTCTTCGGCCGCGCCGAAAGCATCTTCCCATGCCTTGGATGTGGGGCGGTTCTTGATCCGGTGCCCCTCTGCGTGTGCTGTCCGACGTCCCCCTTGCCGTCCGACCTTTTCCAGTTTTCGGGCCAGCCCGTGCAGGATGTCCGCTACGAGGGAGGCCGTGTCGGGAAGCGAGGTCGCACGACGCTTTCCTGCGTGGCCCCTCGAGGGAGGGCGCAGGCTGCTGATGCGGTGACGGGCGGACGAGATCACATCGGAAACCCGCGTTTGATACGGGCCCTTGATCGCATCCAGGGCCGGAGATCCGTCGGAGAGCCTGGCCAGGACGTTCAACTCGATCCGGGGGCTCCCGTCCAGCCGGCGGGATTCAACGGCTTGAAGCGTACAGGCGACGCGTTCCGGCTCACTTCGGTTCTCACCGGGAATGCGCATCTTCAGGAACCCGAAGACCACTTGCCCGAGAATATCGTATGTCTTCGATTGCCTTCCGAAAACGTTCAGCTGTCTCTGCTTCAGCGTTTCCGGGTCCATGTACATGGCAACGAGATCGGTCTGAGAGGTGTCATAGAGCAAATCCACGCGCGGATGCCTTTGTTCGAGCAGTATCTGGGAGAATTCCGGCCAGACCGGCAACCCCGTAGAAGAGTACCCACCGAACACGCTCGTCGGCCTTGGGGGGTGGCTGTGAGGACAATCGGGACTGTCGCACCGGTAGCAGTACACGCTCCCTCTACGAAAGGCCTCGGCCTGCGTGGCCATCTCCCGCACGGCAGCCCGGATCTGCTCTTCGATCGACGGATCGGCTTGCAGTCGCCACGGCTCCCCCGGGTCGATCGACACCCTCAGGTCCATTCCGAAGGGCCTGGCCCGGTCCGGATGGGACCCGAACATATCCGTGTAGGCTTCCCGGATGGCCGACGTGAGGGATGCCTCGATCCCCTCCAGGTGCGATTTCAGGCGGGCCTTCACGGCGGGGCGCCTCCTCGCTTTGCGAGGGCGGCTCTTTTTCTTCGTTGACCCGGTCGTGGGTGTTCCGGAGTCGTCTGTCATCGTTGTTCTCCGGGGATTCGATCTCGAGAATATAACGTGAGTCAACACGGTTCGCAAATCGAGTCGGCCTTTTGGTAGACTAAGAGGAGGAAGGAGCAGAAGAACATGAGCGGGCCTGTTGCATCCGTTTTGCTGATTGGTGACGAACTGCTGGCCGGAGAAATCCAGGATCGGAACGGCCCCTATTTTGCGGACCAGCTCACCCGACAAGGGTTTCGGATACGGGACATTCGCCTCCTGCCCGACGACGTAGAGGCGATCGCCGTTGGGGTGACAGAAGCCTTGCGAGACTGCAAGCTGGTTGTGGTCTGCGGGGGGCTGGGCCCCACTTCGGATGACCGGACGACCAAGGCGGTCGGGCAGGCGTTGGGAAAGCGACTGATCCTGGACGAGGAGCAATGGGAACGAATACGAAAGATCTTTTCCCTGCTGCGTGGGGAGGAGCCTCCCCCCGGAAACGAGAAACAGGCCAAGCTCCCGG
This sequence comes from bacterium, assembly GCA_030609865.1. The sequence continues at coordinate 4,262 of JAUWSZ010000082.1, forward strand.
AGGGGGCGGATATCCTCACGAACGAGATGGGAACGGCCATGGGGTACGTGGCGCGGCAGGACAAGGGCGCGGTTGCGGTCCTGCCCGGCCCCCCGAAGGAAAACCAGCGGATGTTCGAAATGCAGTTGTTGCCGTGGCTGGACCGGCACATGCCGGACCGCCCGAGATGGGCCGCGCGGGTCTTTCGTGTGTTCGGCCTCCCGGAAAGCGAGGTCGGGCATCGGCTGAGAAACCTGGAAACCGAATACAGGGATCTGCGGGTTTCCTACCGGTTTCAATTTCCGGAGATCCTCGTCAAGCTGAGAGGTGACGCTGAATCCGAAGGTCGCTTGAAGGCCGCCTCCGCCGAGCTGGAGAAGCTGCTCGAGCCTCATGTCTACAGTACCGGCGAAGAGAGGCTCCCTGCCGTCCTGGGCCGCGAACTCGAGAGAAGGGACCTTCGAATCGTCACGGCAGAGAGCTGTACCGGCGGCCTGGCTGCCAAGCTGCTCACGGATGTGCCGGGCTCGAGCGCGTGGATGGAACGGGGCTTCGTCGTTTACAGCAATCAAGCCAAGCAACAGTTGCTGGGTGTGCCCGAAGAGATGCTGAAGAAGTACGGAGCGGTGAGCGAGCCGGTGGCGCTCGCGATGCTCGAAGGCGCCCTCGCGCGATCGGACGCCCAGGTAGGTTTGGCGGTCACGGGAATCTCGGGTCCGGGTGGGGGAACGTTGGGAAGGCCCGTTGGAACGGTCTGGATCGCATGGGGAGACCGAGACCGGAGCCAGGCAGAGACCCATCAGTTCTACTGGGACCGAGAATACAACCGCCTGCTCAGCGCCTGGACTGCGATGCACCTGGTTCATCAGCTTGTTCTCGGGCGGCAAAGCGGCTGACGATCTGTCTGGCGATGAGCGGTGCGTTCCCGCCTGCCCGGTTGTTCACGATGACATTCACGCGCGCCTTCTTTGCGATCCCATGCTCCATCAGGCCCACCGTGTCCTCGATCATCCGGGGGGTTGCCATGCCTTCCACGAGCCGGTCGAAGGGATGGGCCTTTGCATATGCCTCCTCGTAGCGTATCCCCCGCGGGGTCAGGAGCCGGAGGATGCTGTGTCCGCCCGCATTCGTGAACGTATTGTCGGACAGGGCGAACTGCCTTCGCAGCGAGGGAAGCCAGGTCCAGTGAGAAAGCACCTGCCCCACGCCGTGCCTTCTCATGACGGCAAACAGGGAAGGCGTGAGCAGAGGCTCGGTTCGTATCTCGATATGATACCGGTCGTCTCGGGGAATCGACTCGAAGAACCTGTCCACGTCCTCCGCCATCTTCTGAGGTGGGGATCGGTCCTGCTTGCGCTGGTACTCCTGCTCGAAGACAAAGCCCCGGATATGCCGTCCCAGCATCTCGACCGCCGGGAGATAGAACTGGCGGGTAAAGACCTCGGCGTTCAGGTAGTCCGGATTCTCGATGAATTTTCCGCTCCTTCTTAGCTTCTGGGCAAAGATGATCTGCGGTACCTTGAGGAAGAGGGGATCGTCTTCTCCGAGGTGTTGACGGTAGTTCTGTAGGACGTGGTAGTTCTGTGTGGGGAGTCCGTCCGCTTCCAGGAGGGGTCGATAGAAGGTGAAATCGAGTTCCAGAACCCCGAAGTGCTCGAAGTATTCCTGTACGCTCTCGATCGGAAGGACCCTCTCCGTGAAGGAACGGCCGCCCACCTTGTTCTGCCTCGAGCGGATGCGACTCGCATACCGGTCGGCCGAATAGATCTGACCGATCCAGCCCGCATATCGGTCACTGGCCGTGCCGATCGAAACGTCCGGGTGCAGTCCGCGAAACTTGAACTCTTCCGGGTCGAAGCCCTCTTGCCGGTGCATAGGTCCTTCCTCTACGAAAACGAAGAATGCGTTTGTCCCCTGTCGGAGGGCCCCGGGCCGAATTCTTGGCATCCTCGTGTCACGGGATTGACGGGGATCGAGTGTCCTGTCCCAGAAATACGCTTACACCGTACCCTGCCATCGCACAGGCCCTTGGCATGTTGATTGCATTTTGCTGTTTCAGCGACACCACGCCAGCGCACCTGCAGCCTTCTAGCGAAAGGGGGACTCGACATGCGCAGGGTCAAGAGATTCGTGCAGATGAAGAAAAGGGAGACCGAAGCGCAGATCGCCAAACAGGGCAACGGAAGCCCTCCCGATAAGCTGCTCGTGCACATGTTGGAGGGAAGGCTGGAGGCATACAGGTTGCTGGCACACTACCTGGATCGGCTGGAAGAAGAGGACGTTCTGCTCAGCGGATCCGCTTCTGCCTTTTCCCCCCAGGGCTGAAGCCGTCTTCTCCGCAAGGCAGCACCCTGTGCCGAAAACAGGAAACGGTGTGAACTTTTTTCAAACAGACTTGCAGTCATCACGATCGGAGGTCATAGGCCTTGACAAGGCTCTTCTGCCTTTGTCTGCTCGCCATGTATTCCATGATCCGTTGACGATCCTCGTCGGAGATGTCCACGACCTTCACGGGCGTCTGATACCCGCCCCTGTGATGGCGCTGGCTGGGTCTGACGACTTCCGCTACGATCTGCAGGGGAGGGAAGGGGTCCGTGGGGAGGAAATGTACGATGAGGATGTCTTCCCCACGATGGTGCGCGATCTCGGTCGGGAAGGACATCCCTGATCCACTGATCTCGATTTCGCGCAGGGGAACAGGGCCCTTTCGGTCCGGGTCCCTTTCCTGGAAAGCAATGAAGTAGATCAGCTCTTCCTCGAACTTCTGAAGATGAATTCTCATCTCCATCCCGTGCATCGGGTTGATTCTTTGCCCCTTCTGCCTGGCGATCTCCTGGAGCCATCCCGAGAAATCCACTGTGCTCTTCGTGCGCGAAGAGTCCAGGGCGACCTGCTCCGCGATTTCCGGGCTTTCCGAATAGATAACGGGCAATCGGTCCTTGATTCTTACATGCTGCCGGTTCCCCTCGATGGTCGGCAGGACCCGGAAGGTCGAGGGGTCTTGTGATCCGGTCCCAGAGGAGGGACGAGTGGAATCCCTGAACATTTCTCCGGCCAGGTCCGTGTGCTGCTCCATCGCCTGATACAGGCGAATCAACTGCAAACGAAGCATATCGTATCGTTTCGGTGTCATCATCGGCCGCGCTCTGTTCTCCAAATACCACCACGCATGACGATGCGGGAGGTTTCCTCGGGCCTCGGGGGCTGCTTGTAGGCCTCGATCTTGTATTCCGGATCGTGGGGCAGTCGCACGCCAAACCCGTCGTCCGTTACGAACGTCTCAGGAAGGATCGTACGGATTTCTCGTGATCGAGTGGCCAGGAAGAGGTCATCCAGAGAGTCGAATTCGTTCAGTTCTTCCAGGGTCTTCAGCGTTGGGGGCATGAGGAGGATCTGCCCTTCCATCTGCTGCTCGATGGCCGCGGAGGGCGTAAGCCACTGTGACTTCGTCATCTCGATCGTGTCATGAAAAGGGAGCTGTTCCGGAGGCTGTCTGGCCAGGAAGAAGC
>JAUWSZ010000427.1 GCA_030609865.1 bacterium
GGTGCCAAGGGAAGGGGGGGCGGCATCTGCTTGAACGACTGGCGGACCCTGGAAGGAAACCCCCGATTCACGCAACCACCGACGGACGTCGCCCGCCTCCGCATGGCGGCGATCGACTGGCCCGGAACGCGGGTATGGGGCGAGGGGGGCTACTACAGCCGCCTCTTCTTCAACGTGCAAGGGCGGGAACCCCAGGGCGTGATCCCGCCGGGGGACTACGAGAAGATGCGCACCGAGATCATCGAGAAGCTCGAGGCCCTGGGCGACGAAGAGGGCAACCCGATCGGAACCCGCGTCCATCGGCCGGAAGACCTGTACCGGACGATCCGGAATATCCCCCCGGATCTGATCGCCTATTTCGGTGACCTGGATTGGCGATCCGTGGGCAGCGTTGGAATGGGATGCCTGCACACCTTCGAGAACGATACGGGCCCGGATGACGCGAACCACGACTACAACGGCCTCTTCATCCTGGCAGACCCCCGGCTTTCCTCGTCGGACAGGGGAAAAAAACTGGAAGGCATCACGCTCTATGACGTCGCCCCCACCGTCCTGGATTGCCTGGGCCTGAAGGTGCCCGCCGACATGCTCGGCCAGAAGATCCTCGACAAGGCAAGTTCACACAAAGCATAGAACCACGGCAATCTAGCCGTCCGGACGCGCAAGATCAAGGAGGAGACAAGATGGCTCAGGGCTTCACGCTGTGGCTGACCGGACTTCCCGCCTCGGGCAAGTCGGAAATCGCGACCCGTGTCGAAGAAGCCCTTCTCGAGAGGGGGCTGGATGCAGAGAGGATCGACGAAGGGGAGATCCGTGAGCAATTCTTTCCGGGGCTCGGCTTCGAGAGGGCGGAATCGGAAGGCCTGGTCCGGTTTCTGGGACACGTCTGCAACCTCCTGACGCGAAACGGCGCCATCGCTGTGGCCGCCGTCGTGTCTCCCTGTCAGGACGTCCGGAACGAGGTTCGCAGCCAAATCGGAACATTCGTGGAGGTCTACGTGAAGTGCTCGGCAGAGGCCTGCGCAAAAAGGGACGCCACCGGCAACTACGAAAGAGCACGGAAAGGCGAGATCCAGGGCTTTCCCGGCGTCGACGCCCCTTACGACGAGCCCATCCAGCCGGAGATTCTCATCGATGCGGAAAGCGAGGATGTCGAAGCGTCTACACAGACCATACTCAAGACGCTGGAGATCCTGGGTCTGATCCCGAAAGGGGCGGGTAGCGACTACGATGAAGCGGAGGAAGAGAAGATCACCAAACGGCTGAAAGATCTCGGTTACATCTAAGGGCTCGCGAGCACAAGGAAAGGTCCGATTCATGGGGTTCCTCGACAAGGTCCGTAGAAAGCGACCAGGACGTCCCCGCGTCTTCATCCTGGGACTGGATGGAACGCCTTACGGCCTGATGCAAGACCTGTTCGCAAAGGGCGTCTTGAAAAACCTGGCGGAGATCGCGGGCAAGGGAAGTTTCTACCAGATGGCAACCACCATTCCGGACGTCTCTTCCGTGGCGTGGACCACCTTCATGACAGGCGTCAACCCGGGCCGTCACGGGATCTTCGGGTTCGTAGATCTCAAGCCCGGTACGTACGCAAACTATTTCCCGAATGCCACGCATGTGAGAAGCCCCTGCCTGTGGAATCTTCTCGGCAAGGCGGGGAAAAGATCCATCATCGTGAACATGCCGAGCACATACCCTGCCCAGGAACTCAACGGGACGCTGATCGCCGGGTTTGTAGCGATCGACCTGGAAAGGGCGACCTACCCCAAGTCCCTCGTGCCCTGGTTGAAACAGATCGACTACCGGCTGGACGTGGACGCCGCTCTGGCAAGGACGGACAAGGACAAGTTCCTCGAGGACCTGCACACCTCTCTCGATAGCCGGGAGAAGGCCTTCCGCAAGCTCATGCTCGAGGAGCCGTGGGACCTGTTCGCAGCCATCGTCACCGGTACCGACAGGCTCCATCATTTTCTCTGGGACGCCTACGAGGATGAGACATCCCCTTACCACAGTGCCTTCATCGACTACTACCGGAAGATCGATGCCGTGGCGGGTCGTCTCTACGAATCGCTCAAGGGGGAGACCACATTTCTGGCCTTGTCGGATCACGGTTTCGGCCGCCTCCGCAGGGATGTCTACATCAACCGGTGGTTGGAGGAACAGGGCTACCTGAGCTTCACTTCCGAGAAAAAGGAGTCCATAGCGGACATGGATCCGGCGAAGACAAAGGCCTTCTGCATGGATCCGGGCAGAATCTACCTGAACGTGAAAAGGCGCTTCCCGGACGGATCTGTCCTGCCCGACAAGGCGAGCGAGGGCCTGCGGGAGGAACTCGCAGAGAAGATCGGCGGACTCTCCTTTCAAGCCGACGGAGGCCCTGCCGAGCCTGTCCTGCGCCGGGTCTACCGAAAGGAAGAGCTCTATCAGGGCCCGTTTCTGACCAGCGCACCGGACCTGATCCTCCTGGCCAATCCCGGCAACAACCTGCGGGGCGCTACCGGCCGTGACAGCGTATTCGACCTGGAGGGACCTTTCACCGGGATGCACACGCAGGACGACGCCTTCTTCCTCTGCGACCGCCCCACGAGCGAGCCGGAGGGCCTTCACATCCTGGACGTGACGAAGACCGCGGCCGGCCTGCTCGATTCGAATACAGCCGAGGCGATCGAGGGAAAGGCTCTCCTGTCAGACTGAATCGGCAAGTTGAACAAGGTAAAAGGGAAGAATCAAGAAAATGGTCGCAATCAAGCCTTTCAAAGGGTACCGCTATGATGTGGACGACCTTTCGAGGGTCATCAGCCCCCCCTACGACGTCATCACCAGGGATCATCAGAAGGACCTTGTCGAGCTCTCCCCGCACAATTTCGTCCGGCTGATTCTCGGGGACGACCCTGACGCAGAAGAATGCAGGCGCGACCTGAACCGGATCAGCCGCTTGTTTCAGTCCTGGATCGACGAGGGGGTCCTCCGGCAAGAGGACAAAGAGAGCATCTATGTATACTCTCAGGTCTTTGATGTGCAGGGGGAACAGAAACGAAGGACGGGCATCATCCCGTTGGTGGAACTGGAGGGCTTCCGGGAGAAGCACATCTACCCGCACGAAAAGGTCATCTCAAAGCACGTCGAGGACCGTTACGCCCTGTTGGAGGCAACGGAGGCCAACTTCGGGATGGTGTTCGGAATCTATGCGGATCCGGCCAAGGAGGTGGACCGGCTTCTCGATGAGGTTTTTCGTACCAAGCCGGTAGCTTCCGGTACGATGGACGACGTGCTGCACGAGCTTCGGAAGATTGACGACGATGCCCTGATCGGACGCCTGCAGCGAGAAATGGAGGAGAAGCACGTTTACATCGCAGACGGGCACCATCGGTACACGACGGCCCTGAGGTATCGGGACGCCCACCCGGAACGGGATGGCGCGCGGTATTTGATGATGGCCCTGGTGAACATGTACAACGAAGGCCTGGTCATTCTCCCGACCCATCGGCTGATCAGGAGAGAACATCACGACCCGAAAACGATTCTCCAGCGGATCGAGGATACCTTCCATGTCGAGCCCGTCCCCCGGGATCGCATGCTGGAGAAGATCCACGGAGAGAAATTCTCATACGGGTTCTGCTGCGATGGGGACGACTACGTCATCCGCCTCGAGGACCGTCAGGCACTCGATTCGATCGCGACCCAGTCCGCCGCGCTCAGGCAACTGGACGTGACCGTCCTGCACGAGTTGATCCTGAAGCCCCTTTTCCACATCGATACGGAAGACGAGAATATCCAGGAAAAGATCGCGTACATAAAAACCCTGCCCGCGGCGATGGCCAAGCTGTCCGAGGGGGAATATGCCTTCGGCTTCTTCCAGAACGCGGTGAACGTGGAAGAGATTGTCCACGTTGCGAGAGACAACGAGGTGATGCCCCAGAAGTCGACCTTTTTCTACCCGAAGGCCTACAGTGGCCTGGTCACTCAACGACTTGAATA
>JAUWSZ010000210.1 GCA_030609865.1 bacterium
AAGAGGCTCAAGGAGGTCCCGGGCGAGAGCAAGGTGATCATCCTCGTGACGGACGGACGGAACAACGCGGGCAGGATTGCCCCGGAGACGGCGGCCGACATTGCGAAGACCTACGAGGTCAAGGTCTATGCGATCGGGGTCGGGGTGGAAGGCGAGTCTCCCTTCCTGATGGAGACCCTCTTCGGCAAACGATATGTGTACCAGAAGGTGGATCTGGACGAGGAAACCCTGAAGCACATCGCGGACGTAACGGGCGGATCCTATTTTCGTGCCGAGGATACGGCCAGCCTCGAGGAGATCTATGCCCAGATCGACCGGATGGAGAGGACCGAGGTAAAGGTCAAGGAGTACATGGAGTATGAAGAGTTGTTTGCCCGATTCGCCTTCCCGGGCCTCCTGCTCATCCTGGCGGGATTTGTTTTGGAAAACACGCGTTTCAGGAAAATTCCCTAATGAATTTCGCGGCGCTTGAGTATCTCTATCTTTTCTGGATCCTTCCGGCCATGGTTCTCCTGGCCATCTATTCCTTCCGGAAGAAGGATCAACTGCTCCGCCTGTTCGCCGACACGGAGCTTTGGGACCGGCTCATGCCTCACGTTCACCGCAGAAGGCAGACCTTCAAGTTCCTCTTGCTTCTGGCGGCCGTCGGCCTGCTGCTCACGTCCTTTCTCAGGCCCCGGTGGGGGTTCCACTGGGAAGAGATCAAGCGCAAGGGGGTGGACCTCCTCGTTGCCATCGACGTCTCCGAGAGCATGCTCGCCGAGGATATCCAGCCCAACCGCCTGGAGCGTGCGAAGCGGGAAATCACGGACCTGGTGGGCATGCTCCAGGGGGACCGGGTCGGTCTGGTCGCCTTTGCAGGGGCCGCCTTCCTGGAGTGCCCTTTGACCCTCGACTACGGTTCGTTCAGGATCTTTCTCGATTATCTCGACACCGAACTTATCCCGGTGCCGGGAACGGCGATCGGCGAGGCGATTCAGACGGCGATCCGCTCGTTTTCGACGGAGAGGAGGGCCTCGAAGGCCTTGATCCTGATCACCGACGGCGAGGACCATCCCGGCGAGGCGGAGAAGGCGGCGGAAGCGGCCAAGGAGAAGGGCATACGCATCTTCACGATCGGCATCGGCTCGGAACATGGTGCGCCCATCCCTCTCCGTGGGGGGAAGGGTGATTTCAAGAAGGATCGAAAGGGACAGGTCGTGATAAGCAAGCTTCGGGAGACCGCCCTGCAGAAGATCGCGCTCGCCACCGGCGGAAGCTATGTGCGGTCCGTGAGTGGAGACCTGGATCTCAAGAAGATCTACGAAGAGGAGATACGCGGCAAGATGGAGGCAGGCGAGCTCAAGAGCACGAAGAAGAGACGCTGGGAGGAACGCTTTCAGTGGTTCCTGTTCGGAAGCATCCTCCTGCTTGCCTTCGAGGCGATCCTGCCCGACCGAAGACGCCCGCCCGCAAGAAGGGCGGAGCGCCTGCGGTTCGCTTCCCGGAAACAGGCCGTCTGGGTTTCCCTCCTCGGCCTCGGACTGCTATGCTCTCTAACTCGCTCGGCAGAGGCCGAATCGGTCTACGGGAAGATGAAAAAGGCGGAGGAATCGTACGAGCAGGAAGCCTACGCCGAAGCCCTCGAGGGATTCCTCGACGCACAGGTGGAACGACCCGAGGACATCCATCTGAAGTACAACATCGGGATCACGCAGTACCGGATGCGGGGTTTCGGGGAAGCGGAAGAGGCCTTCTGGGCCGCGGCCAACGCGGGAGACCCCCCGGAACTGAAGCAGCAGGCCTTCTACAACTTGGGAAACTCCGCATACAGGCAGGGCAAACTCGAGGAGGCGGTGGCACACTACAAGCAGGCCCTCGACCTGGATCCTGAGGACGAGGATGCACGGTTCAACCTCGAGTTTGTGCGCGAGGAGATCAAGCGCAGGTTGAACGAAGCCCAGGAGCGGGAGAAGACGGAACAGGAGAAGAGAGAAGAGGGGGAGACCTGCAAGCAGCCGCAGCAGGGGGAGTCGCAACAGGGGGAGAAACAGCAGGAGGAATCCCAGGGGGACCGGCAGGAGACCGCACAACAGCCCGAGCCCACCCGGCAGGAGTCACCCCGGCAGCCGGAACAGGGGCAGGAACGTGAGGATTCGGCCGACGCTCGGCAGCAGGCAGGGGCCGCCCGCGAGATGAGCCCCGAGGAAGCGGAGCGCTGGTTGAACACACTCGACGAAGAACAGAAGGAAATGGCAAGGAAGCAGGTCCAGAAGGCCCTGAGCAGACGCCCCCACATCCCGGACAAAGACTGGTAGTCACACATGGCTCGATCCACCAGAAAAGCGCCTCGAAGACCCGGCACGGAACGAGGTAGGGGAATCCTTCATCGCGGGATCCGCCTCCTTCTTGTTCTGGCCTGTGTGGGTCTTCTTGTCGCCGGGGCGGCCGCGGAATCCGGCGCCTTCGAGGTCCGCGCCTGGGTGGACAAGACGGAGGCCACCCTGGAGGACCACATCTTCCTCACGGTATCCATCTCTGGGCAGCGACGGCTTCCGAGCGATCCGATCCTGCCGCCTCTGCCGGATTTCTCCGTCACCAAGGGGGGAAGCTCTTCACAGACCCGGATCGTTAACGGGTCGATTCACACCTCTGTGGAGGCCACGTACCTTCTCGCGCCCCGGCGAGCGGGCAGCTTCACGATCGGGCCGGTCCGGATCGAGAAGAAGGGCCGCACCTACCAGAGTCAGCCCATTTCGGTCAAGATCCTTCCCGCAGCATCCTCGACGGAAGCACGCCCCATGGCGTTCGTGACCCAGCACGTGGATGTACGGGACCCGTATGTCCACCAACAGATCGTCTACACCTTCCGGTTCCTTCGAAGGGTCCGGTCGGTAGAGGCCCAATGGGATCCCCCGTCGTTTCAAGGCTTCTGGGTGGAAGACATAGGGAAAGAAAGGCAGTACGAAAAGGTCTTGAACGGCCAGCGTTACGCCGTCACCGAACTCAAGAAGGCCCTGTATCCCCTGTCCGAAGGCCCGGCAGAAATCGGGGAAACCCTGCTGGCCTGCCAACTGGTGGTCCCGCGAACGGGCACCCTGCGCGGCATGGACGGCTTCTTTGGCAGTTCCTTCTTTGGCAGCCGTGCACCGACCATAACGAAGAACCTCCGCGCAGAGCCGATCCCTCTCGATATCCGGCCGCTCCCCGAGGCGGAAAGGCCGGAGGCCTTCGAGGGCCTGGTCGGATCCTTCGTTGTCCGGGCGGAGACCGGACAGAACCGGCTCCGGGTGGGCGATTCCACGACCCTGACGGTGACAGTCACGGGCAACGGGAACCTGAGAGATCTGGTCGAGCTGTCTCCGGAAGACATGCCCGGATTCAAGGTCTACCCCGACAAGCCGAGCTTCCAGGTGGACATCCGGGGAGACACGCTGCACGGCACCAAGGTGTTCAAGAAGGCACTCGTTCCGCTCAAGGCCGGAACCCTGGAGATTCCGCCCCAGGAGGTGCCCTACTTCGACCCGGAAAAAGGTTCGTACCAGATCGCCGGCACGGCCCCCATCATGCTCACCGTAGAAGAGGGCGGCGAAAAGGAGCCCCTTCATCTAGTCACGTCCGCCGCCCTCCCCGGGTCAAAGAGCTCGATCAAGATCCTGGGCAAGGACATCCTGCCGATTCATACCGGGCTAGCCGGCGCTCGCAGGCAGGCCCCGTCCGGGACGAGCCTGTACGCAACCCTGGCAAGCCTGCTACTCCCCCCCTGCATCTTCTTGGCCTGCTACGGGAGAAAGCGAAGGCAGGAGCGCCTCGAAACCGACCGGCACATCGTCCGCAGGAAGGGGGCCCGCAAGAAGGCGAACCGCCTCCTCAGAGAGGCAAAAAGGCGGGTTCGCCAGCCCGAAGACAAGGAGTATTTCGGTGAGCTTTCCCGCAGCCTGAAAGGCCTGGTCGGTGACAAGTTGAATCTCAACACGCTGGCCTGCACGCCGGTGGAGATCGAACGGTGCCTTCTGGACCAGAGAATCGGAGAGGAGGAGGCCCAGGGGACTCGAAAATTCCTGGAGGAACTCGAATACGACCAGTATGTATCGACGAGGCTGGAGGCGGGCGAGAGGGAGGCCCGATACAAGAAGGCGCAGAAACTATTGGCGCAGATGGACAAGCGTCTCTAAAGCAGGAAAAGATCGTGAACGAACCGGCTGTCAACAAGATCACGAGAAGGCTCTCTCAGGCCTGGGTACTCCTCTTCCTGATCCTGTGGATCCCCTCACCGGCCCAAGGCCTGGATGACATTCATTCCCTCCTGTTCCGGGCAAACCAGGCATTTCTGGAGGACCGGTATGAAGAGGCAGCAGACCTGTACGAGATAATCGTGGAGAGGGGACATCTCAACGGGCACGTCTTCTTCAACCTGGGAAACACCTATGTGCGTCTCGGAGAACTCGGCAGGGCCATCCTGAACTACAAGAAGGCGAGCGTGCTGCTCCCGAGAGACGGGGATCTGAAGGCAAACCTTCAGTACGCACGTTCGCTCGCCGAGGACCGCATCGAAGAGGCCTCCCCTTCGCTCTGGAACACCCTGGCCTTCTGGTACTTCGGGATGAACCTTCGGGAAGTGCTCATCGCGTTTGTCCTCTTCAATCTCGTTCTCTGGTTTTCCGCCCTTTTCAACCTCTACAGGAACAGTGAGTGGGCAAAATGGAGCCTCTGGCTCTCCCTGCTGCTGAGCCTTGTTCTTGGGGCTTCGGCGGGCCTGAAGGCGAGAGAGAGCTTCCGGAACTCAGGGGGGGTCCTTCTGGAGGATGAAGTCCCTGTGCGCGCCGGGTTCAGCCGGAACGACACCACCCTTTTCGTCCTTCACGAGGGGGCGGAGTTCACGATCCTCGACCAGGAGAAGGGTTGGTGGAAGATCACGCTCGCGGACGGGAAGAAGGGCTGGGTGGCCGCTCCGTCAGGAGGTCGGGTTGCCCTGACCCGGGATCATCCGATCGCCCGGTAGTAGGAGGGAGGCCCCGGATCCACGAGTTCAGCGCGGCCTTCTTCGATCAGTAACTCCAGGTGGACCATGATCTCCGATATGGCCAGAAAGCCGTCGTACTCAGGAACGAAATCGAACACTTCGTCGACGATGTGGTAGAGAGGGCGGGACCTCTTCTTCAGGGCCCCCCAGATTCGCTCCATTCGTTCCCGGTGGTGCCCTCGATAGCTCGAGATGAGTTCCGGCAGATCTTCGACGAACTCCCCGTGTCCCGGGAACACGTACCTCGCGTCGATCCCCTTCACCTTCTCCAGCGAATCGATGTACGCCTTCAGGCTCTGGTACTCCGGATCCCGGAGGATCTCCTTCCTCAGCTCGAACAACGGGTTGGGGGTAATGTGTTTGATGATGTGATCCCCGCTGTACAGGATCTTCTGCCTTGTCTCATACAGGCAGCAGGTCCCCGGCGTGTGCCCCGGTGTGTGGATCACCCTGAGATGATAGTCGTCGCCCTCGAAGACGTCACCGTCCTCCATCACCTTTACATCGAAGACCGGATCGCAGAGCATGGCGAACAGTGAAAAGCGCTCCCTGATCTTCGCCACCTCGTCGGGCGGCATGTCCACCAGGGCCATCAGTCGCTCGCCCGCCTCGTCGAACATCTCCTCGCGGTACGTTTCCGCGGTCACTCGCCATGCGTCCTCGGCGTGGACG
>JAUWSZ010000026.1 GCA_030609865.1 bacterium
AGTGTATCCTCATCAGCGTTTGCCGTTCGCCCGGCCGGAATGGCGCAATAAATCAAGAAGACCCAGGCAGCCTTACACAGCAAATTCAACACTCCTTGTCTCGAGACCATGTGCAATCCTCCTCTACGGATGTTTTTACTTCTGCTAGCGAATGCAAAGTGTATACCACCGGCATAGATGGATGAGGGTCGGAAACATCTAGGTAGACTTCCGACCGGCCCCTTTGCCGGAATGCGTTTGGCTCCTCAAGGGTCTCGAGGTCGCCACCGCCACCGTAGAGACCGTTTCTCCGGTCTTTACAGATTGTCAAAAGATTTGACAACGACCGTTCTTGCGCGAGGCCACCGGGCGCCTCGGTGTCCCGAAAAAAACCCCGAAAATTATGCTTCCCGTGCTCTGATCACGCGAGCTACGCCTCCTGGCACGGCGGTTGCATTTGGTTGCAAAAGAGTATAAGAACATCGATTGAAGGGCCATTATCGCAACATACTCACAAGGCTCTCTTTGGACCCGTCTGAACTGAACACCGTCAGCGCGATCACGGCTTGCCCGCTCCTACACCATGGCGGCTCGACCAACGTCACGAGGTGCGAAATAAGGTTTTTGTTGGACTGTTGGTTCGTCCGGAGAGGGTCCGTTCCCGATGCAAGAAGGAGAGGACGAAAAGCGTGTACAGACGGCTTAGGCTCAACATTATCATCCTGATCCTTCTCATCTCTCTGACCCCCTTTCTCTTGCTCGGCGCGATCATCTCCAATGAGTTCTCATTCATGTTCCGCAACGGCTTGGAGGAGCAGATCAAATACCGCGCCCGGGTGCAGGCCAACGCAGTGGACCTCTACCTCAAGGGGCATGCCGCTATCTTGTCCGGGATCGCGGATCTTCACAGCATCGATTCCCTGGTCAAGGGAGAGGAATTGGCCCACGTTCTTGGAATCATCAATGTCCGATCCGGTGGCTTCGTGGACCTGGGCGTCATCGATGATAAGGGACAACATCTGGCCTACGTCGGTCCCTACAACTTACACGGCCTGAACTACTACCAGGAGCGCTGGTTTGCCGAGGTTATGAGCAAGGGGCTCTACATCAGCGACGTGTACACGGGCTACCGGCAGATACCGCATTACATCATCGCCGTCCGGCGTCAGGAAAACCAGCGTGCCTGGATCCTCAGGGCCACGATCGATTCAGATGCCTTCAACCTCTTTGTGCGTGAAGCCAAGGTTGGCCAAACCGGTGATGCCTTCATTATCAACCGAGAAGGCGTTTTCCAGACCAAGCCTCGCTTCGACGGTAAAATCCTGGTCGAATCAGGGCTGAACCCATCCCTGTTCGGAGAGGGATCGGTCATCGAAAGGACAACGAGTGACGACAGGAGGATTCTGTTTGCCGGAAGCAGGCTGAAAAATAAGGATTGGCTCCTCGTCATCACGCAGGATGCAGCCGAGGGGATGGGAGCCTTCTTCAGGACGCGAACAGCCCAGCGGATCTATATGGCGATCGGCTGCTGCGCGATCGTCTTGATCACGATCTTCACAACGCATCTGAGCGTCAGACGGCTCGAAAAGACCTATCAAAGAAGGGGCGAACTCAACGCGAAGTTGATTCAGTCAGACAAACTCGCTTCTCTCGGCAAGATGGCTGCCGGAATTGCCCATGAAATCAACAACCCCTTAGCCGTGATCGGCGAAAAAGCAGGCTGGATGGAAGACCTCCTGGAAGAAGAAGAGTTCCAAAAGAGCCCCAACTACCAGGAATACAAGACATCGCTCGAGAAGATCGGGCTCCACGTCGAACGGGTGCGGAAGATCATCTACAACATGCTCAGCTATGCCCGCAAGATGGAGCCTCACCTGGAAGATATCAATGTCAATGACGTTGTGAACCAGACGGTAAGCTTTCTCGACAACATTGCACGCATCAACAACATCAAGATCGAAACCGACCTGCAGCCCGACCTGCCGATCATCGCCGGCGACCAGGCGAAGCTGCAGCAGGTGTTCCTGAACCTCATCAACAACGCGATTGACGCGATCGGGAAGGACGGACAGGTACAGGTCCGTACGGGCAACAAGAATGCCCACATCACCATCGACATCAAGGACGATGGCCCCGGCATCCCGAAAAACCTGCAAAAGAAGATTTTTGATCCCTTCTTCACCACCAAGCAGACCGGGCAAGGAACCGGGCTTGGTCTGTGGATCTGTTTCGACATCGTGCAGAACATGGGCGGGGCGATCAAACTGGAGAGTGAGGAGGGAGGGGGATCAACCTTTTCGGTTACGTTGCCGGTTGTTCCGCCCCAAAGGAAATAGGAGGAGACCGAGCCATGGAGAACTTTCGTGTGTTGGTCGTCGACGACGAAACCGACTTCTTGGAGACCATCATCAAGCGCCTTCATAAAAGAGGCCTGGAGGCGCAGGGCGTCCCGAGTGGGGAGGCCGCGATCGAGCTGATGAAAGAAAGGCGCTTTGACGTCGTGCTGCTGGACATCAAGATGCCCGGAGGCATGGACGGAATCGAAACGTTCAGAGAACTGAAGAAACTCCAACCGCTCACCGAGGTGATCTTCCTGACCGGACATGCTACCCTGGAAAGCAGTGTGGAAGGCATGAAACTTGGGGCCTTCGATTACCTGATCAAGCCGGTAAAACTGGATGATCTGCTACCGAAGCTCGCGGAGGCCTTCCAAAAGAAGAACGCTCACGATCAAAAGATCCGAAAATACAAGATCCAGCAGTTGATCAGCCATCCCGCCAGCATTTTCGAACTGGAAAAGGATGATTTTTTTCCAGAAGACTGAAGACGATGCCTTCGGCTGAGTGGAATCGAAAACCGATAGACGATCTTTTCGGGAAGGAACCCAGCCCCAGTGGACGCAAGTTCTCGATGCAGCGAGGGAAGGAACAAGATGATCCTGAAGAACAAGATCTTTCAGCTCTGCCTCGCCTTCGGGGTCGGCGCACTGGTCCTGTTGCTGCCCAGGCCCGAAGGAACGCGATTCAAGATATCCGGAGATCCGGATCTGAGGCTCTATCAGCAGATCTCGGAGCAGTTCCAACTCCTGGAGCAAGAGCGGAACTCCCCTGAAGAATACGTGATCGAACTAATAAAACCTGCGGGCATGAAGACGCCCGGTGCCTACCTTGCCCAAACCGCAGCGCAACTCGATTTATCCGGTGTCAAGATCGATTTTGTCGACGGCCTGTCCCCAAAGGCAAAGAGGTTTCTGGCAGTCCTGGCGACTCTGGTCATCCTGTTTGTTCTCGAGCCGATTCCACTGGAGATCATCGCGATCTGTATCGGGGTCTTCCTGGTAATCATGGGGGTCGCCGATGTCAAAGAGGCCTGGGCGCCCTACATGCACCCGGTCGTGGTCTTCATCATGTGTTGTCTGATTTTTGCCATCGCACTCGACAGGGCCGGACTGACCCGGCGGCTCGGCTACCTCATCATCCGTAAGGCAGGCTCCAATGTGACCAAGTTCACGTTCATCATCTCCATTGGTCTCGGTTGGGCCTCAGCCTTCATGCACGACGCGGCTGCCTGCGCGATCGGTATCGTGACCATGCTTCCCCTGATGAAGGCAGCCGGCATCAAGCCCCACACGAACACGGCCAAGTTCATGATGCTTTCCTTACCCTTTGCCTGCTCTTGCGGCGGGATGGGGACCCTGGTGGGAGGAGGCCGTTGCATGGTATCCGCGGCCTTTCTCAAGGAATTTACGGGCATCGAGATCACCTTCTTTGACTGGATTCTGTACGCCATGCCCGCCGCTCTGGTCACGGTGCCGTTAGCGGTGTTTATCGTCTATTTGGTCTTTCGCCCGGATCCGTCGATCGAGTTACCCAAGTTCGATGAAGAGATCGGTCCTTGGAGTTCCACGGAAAAGAAGGCGGCGATTATTATCGCCGCGACCTTCCTCCTATGGTTGACCAAAGGAATGCACGGGTTCCACTATTCCGTGACCGGAATGCTGGGAGTAGCATCCTTGGTCTTGTTCGGTGTCCTGAAGTGGCAAGACGTTCACGAACATCTGGAATGGGGGACGGCGCTCTTCATCTTTGGGGGGGGAATCTCACTGGGCCTGGCAATGGGCTATTCGGGTGCTGCCGCGTATTTTGCCAACGTGTTTTTCCCAATGGTGCAGGGTGGGGGATGGCTCCTGCTGTTCGTCGGCGTCGGTGTTTTCGGGGCCCTGATCACGAATGCCATGGCAAACGTGGCTGCCGCGGCCCTGATCCTCCCGATCGTGATTCCCATGGCTCAGTTGGAGGGCGTGGACCCGACGATTATGGCCTTGTGCCTGGGAATGGCCACCTCTTTCGCGATGCTGCTGGTCATTGGGTGCCCCCCCAACGCCATCTCTTACAGCTACCGTCATTTCAAGGCAGCCGACCTGAGTAAGGTGGGCGTGGTCGCCACACCCGTTCTTCTTGCGGTTCTGGTATTGGTTGTATCCATCTGGTGGCGAATCATCGGGTTGTTGTAACGAAAAAAGGAAAGGTGTTAGAATCCGAGGGAAGCATCGTAGAATAGGGAAAGGAAACCTGCCATGATCAAGATCCCGATCAGCATCCTGATCGTTGATGACGAGGAAGACTTCGTCGAGATGCTCTGCCTGCGGTTGCAGGATCAAGGGCACAACGTCAAGGGGGTCCATGACGGCCAGGCCTGCCTGCAAGCCCTCCAGGAAGACGATTTTGATGTGGTCATCCTGGACATCAAGATGCCCGGCATGGACGGTATAGAGACCCTGCAAGAAATCAAGAGGTTGGCCCCGATTGCGGAAGTGATCCTTCTCACAGGACACGGATCCATTGAAACAGCAGTGGACGGAATGAAGCTCGGCGCCTTTGATTACCTGAGAAAGCCTGCCGCGTTCGACGAGCTGCTGGAAAAACTGGAGGCGGCCAGAAAGAGGAAGGCGGAACAGGAAGAACGGATTCGGAGGGCGGAGTTGCAGGGACTTCTGCGGAGAACAGGGGACGTTTGAATGCCGTATGGGGTTGGAGTGGAACCGCCAACCCCGAACTCACCACCGGAGGGGACGGAGGACGAAAGTATGTTACCATCGTTGTTGCAAGATATGATCATGGTTCCGATGCACGCGCTGGAAGGGCTTTCGGTGAGATACGGTTTTTTCCGCGGCCTGTATCGCGCGATCGCACCGTTTTATGGGCGCTCCCGGGGTTCGCACTATTTCGGGGAAGACCTTTTCCTCGATGCGATCAATCCAGGGGACAGCGTCCTGGAACTGGGCTCCGGCACCGGGTTTTTGACAAGGTGGGTCGGGAAGAAGGCCGGGAAGTGCGTGGGGCTCGAGCTGGAACAGGCCATGGTGGACAAAGCAAAGGAGCGGGGTGGCCCGGCCCGGTATGTGGTCGGGAGCATGGAAGACATCCCGTTCGAATCCGAATCCTTTGACAGGTGCATCTGTCTGGGTGCATTCCACTGCGTGGATCCTGATAGCGTCGCTGCAGCGGTCTTTCGCGTGCTGAAAGACAAAGGCGAGTTTCTCGTTCTGATCGACGCCAAGATTATCCCCCGTTTTGCACCAGCCGCGGATCCGGTGCGTGTCAGGCATGCCCTGGAAGAACAGGGGTTCGATCTGGTTGACGAAAGACGCGTCGGCAGGTTGTATGCGTGGTTCAGGGGAAGGAAAAAGAGCACGGCGTGAGCGGGACGGCTGTCAAAGGATTCCTCCTTGGTAAGCCATCACATCCGAGCGACGAAATCTCCAGAACCTGCCCTGTTTACCAGCCTTGATTAGATTACTCCTGCCCCAGCCTCGAAGAATCAGCAATGACCATGCCAACGCGAAGGGTCCAGGGCGTTCGCCCCAACCCGCTAGAAAAGCAGTGCTGTCTGGCAATTTGGGCGACCTTGGCCAGGCCGTCCGTTGGACTACATGTCAGAGATTCTTGCGGAGTGTAAAACTTCATATCATCACAAAACCAGACCAAGGGACCATGACCGTGTTGGCGTAGGCCCTTTTGCCCCAAGAAGGTAGGTTTTTTAAGGAGTTTTGACTCTATTACGACGGTTGATTATGATGCTTGCAGGTTGCTACCTCGCCTTCATCGACCGGATCCATGATCGGGCTTCTGGAGGGAACGGGAAAACGATGAGACGATTTCTGTTTGCTTCTCTCCCCTTATAACGGACATCTACTATGGCGAAGCACCTCAGCTTACGGGGTCGAATCTTTCTAATCCTCGCGATTTTGGTCCTCATCACCGTGTGCGGCGGATCGGTCATGATCTGGTACACCTACCAGATGGAGTCCCTGTTCACTCGATCTGTAGAAAGAGAAATGGCGAAGATCCTGGCGGTTGAGGATTTTCTGCAGGAACTGATCAAGCACAAGGGATTTGTCTCCTACTACTTCATGGACGGGGATGTGAAATGGCTTACGCGCCTGAAGGAGCAGCGCCAGGCATTTCGGGAACATTTTGCGAACGCCGAGAGACTGGCCTTCACAGCCGAGGACAGGGCTGCCCTCCAGCGGATCGAATCGAAATACATCCAGTATATCGAATCGAAGGATCGAGTGATCGACCTTTACGAATCGGGCAAACGGGAGGAGGGCTACGTCTTACACCAGGAGGTCCGCGAATACTTCGATGAAATGCTGGAGCTCTGTGAGGCCTATGAGGTCATGCACACCAGAAGGCTCCGTAAGATGCAGCTCGAGAGCCAGGAGCAGGCGAGTCGAATGCGAGCCATCGCGGCAACCGTGATCTTGTCGGCTGTTTTCTTGAGCCTGTTGTTGGTCTTTGTCCTGCTCAGGCAAATCTTCGGTCCGATTCGGCGTCTGATAACGGAGGCAGAGCGGTCTGGGGGATCGGCGGGTGCGGCGAACGAGATGAAGGCGCTGAGCCACGAAGTGCGAGAGCTAATCGAGGATGCAGACCAGACCCAGCAGGAGCTGGAAAAGAGCCGATCGAGACTCGTGCAGGCGGAAAAAATGGCCATGGTGGGCAGGTTGGCCGCCGGGGTGGCGCACAGCATCCGGAATCCCCTGACCTCGATCAAGATGCGGCTCTTCTCACTCGAGCGGTCCCTGGATCTTCCCGCCAACCAGAAGGAGGACTTTGAGGTCATCTCCGAGGAAACCCGCCACATCGATACCATCGTTCGGAACTTCCTCGAATATGCAAGGCCTTCTAAGCTAAAGATGCAGAAGATCAGCCCCTCGGAGTTGATCGACATGAACCTCCAGCTTCTCCGCCATCGCTTCAAGTCATACGGGGTGAACGTTGATCTGAGGCGCTCAGAGCCGCTCCCGGAGATCCTGGCCGACCCGGACCAGTTGAAAGAGGTCTTCGTGAACATCCTGATAAATGCCTGCGAGGCCACGGGTGAGGGGGGTTCGATCTCGATCGAGGAAGAGATAGCAGAATTGCAGCCCCTGGGGCTTGTTTCGGTGATTCGAATCAGGGACAACGGCCCGGGGATTCCCGCCGAACTTCAGGAGAACGTCTTCGAGCCATTTTTCAGTACCAAGGAAGACGGCACTGGGCTAGGCCTGAGCATCGCTGTGAGGATCGTTGCACAGCATGGGGGGCGGTTGAGTCTTGAATCAGAGGAGGGGCAGGGCACGACGTTCATCATCACCCTGCCGTGTCGGGAGGACAAGAGTTGGGAACAATCCTGATCGTTGACGACGATGCACAGCTGCGACAGAGCTTCGAGAAGATCCTGATCGAGGAGGGGCACACCGTTCGGACCGCGCCCACCGGCGAAGAAGGCATCGAATGGGTGAAGAAGGGGGTGCCGGATCTCGCCATCATGGATGTGCGCTTGCCGGGAATGGACGGGTTGGAGGCATTCGGGATCATCCATGATCTGGAACCCAAGCTTTCTGTCATCATCATGACTGCTCACGGGACCACAGAGACGGCCATCGAGGCAACCAAATTGGGGGCCTTTGATTACGTGACCAAGCCCTTCGAGATCCCGGACATGTTGGCCCTGATCAACCAGGCCCTGGAAGCGGGCCGGCTGATGCGATCGAAGGTGGAGATGGACGCACTTCCTCAGTCGGCTACGGCCGAGGCTTTGATCGGCCGTAGCAAGGTGATGCAGGAAGTATACAAGGACATTGGACGCGTTGCCCCCACAGATGCAACTGTCCTGATCCGTGGTGATTCCGGAACCGGAAAGGAACTGGTCGCGCGCGCCATCTACCAGCACAGTCTACGGGCTGAAAAACCATTCCTGGTCGTCAACTGTGTGGCCATCCCGGACACCCTGCTGGAAAGCGAACTTTTTGGATACGAGAGAGGTGCGTTTACCGGGGCCGGCCATCGCCGTGTGGGGAAGATCGAGCAGGCCAACGGCGGCACCGTGTTTCTGGACGAGATCGGCGACATGCCGTTCAACATTCAGGCGAAGATCCTTCGCTTGCTCCAGGAGAAAAGCATCGAGCGTCTTGGAGGCCGACAGCCCATCCCTGTAGACGTCCGGATCATTGCGGCCACCAACCGTGATTTGGAAAAGGCCATGCAGGAGGGCGGATTCCGTGAGGATCTTTATTATCGGCTGAAGGTCGTAACATTACACTTGCCTACCCTCCGGGACCGGGCAGAGGACATTCCGCTGCTGGCCGACTATTTCCTGAGCCGCTTCTCCAGGGAGATGGATATGGAGAACCCTGGACTCATAGAAAAGGCGAAAGAGACACTGAGGAGCGACTCCTGGCCAGGCAACGTTCGGGAGCTGGCCAACACCATCCAGAAGGCCCTCATCTTCAGCCGCGGCGTGCCGATCGGCCCTGAGGATGTCTCTCATGCGATCCGAGAGAGGAGCGCTGCCACCCCCGTAGGCGGAGAGACAGTAGAGGTGACGATGCGAAAATGGGTGAACGAAATGCTCAGATCCGCTCCGTCGGAAGGACATCTTTTCGAGGGTCTGATGGATCGATTCGCTCGGATCCTGATCACGGAAGCCCTCAACATCACGAAAGGCAATCGAAGCCGAGCCGCAAAGTTCATCGGCCTTTCTCGACCGACCCTCCTGTCGAAGATCGAAAAGTACCGGATTAGGATCGAGACCAAGGTTGGGGAAGAGCAATAAGTCCCAGGCTTACCCACGGGTGCGATTTACAGTCTGTAAAAGATGTTGACAGACATCCTCCTCGGGCCCATCCCTCCAGACACTCACTAACTAATTGAATCCATACGTTTTTGACCGCTGAATCCCTTCTTCCTGGACCAGCCGCCACTGGCACAACGGTTGCATTTGTGTTCATAAATCGTGCATACAGTGGGAACGACCATGGACAGGGAATTTACGATTTTGATAGCGGACAGGAACCGTCGCATTCGCGAGTTTCTTAGGCGCGAATTTGTGTTGGAGGGATATCACGTACGGCTGGTTGGGGACAGGCACGAACTGTCCACCATGATCCGGGGAGACGATACGTTGGATCTCCTTGTCCTGGACAGTGAGATTCTTCCCCCGGACGAATTCCGAATCGTTGCGCAACTTGAGAATCGCATACCACCTCTTCCGCTCATCATTCATAGCTTTTCGACGGAATGTGTGGATGTGTGCCTTGCCCGTGCGGCCGCAGCATTGGTAGAAAAAAGAGGCAACATAGGGGAATTGAAGAAAACAGTGAAGCAGGCATTGCGCAGCGAATACCCCTGCCGGTTTGACCATTCTGAACTGAGGCCGCAATAGCCGGATGCGGGTCACTCTGGGGAGCGAATGTGCAGGATAGGAACACCGAAAGGATGAATCGCCAGGCCGAAGGTCAGGCCGCAACCGGTCCGAAAGACGACGTTGCCTCCGCAAGGATCACGGATACGAGAGAGTATTTTCGCCGGCTTCGGCGCCGGCTTCAGATCGGGGTCTCCTTCTCCTTTCTTGTCCCCCTGGGGATTCTTTCTCTCTATTTCCATTTCCAGCTCAACCTGACCTTGCAAGAGAGCGGCAAGCTGCACCTGACGACCCTTGCCACAAGCCAAGGCAATACCATTGACCTGTTTTTGCAGGAACGTGTGGTCAACATTTTCAATCTCTTCCATCGGGGCGACTTCGAGCTTCCACCCACGCCCGATGGCATGCGGCGGTATCTTCAGGCCTTGCGGGAGGCCAGTGACGCGTTCGTGGATGTGGGATTTCTCGATGCCTCCGGTAAGCAGGTTGAATACGCAGGCCCTTATCCTTATCTACAGGGGAAAGACTACAGCGGAGAACCGTGGTTCCGGACCTTGATCGCAAAGGAGCGTAACTACCATATCACGAATATTTATCTCGGCTTTCGGAAAAAACCGCACTTTACCATCGCCGTAAAGCAGGATTTCCGGGGCAAGCCGACCGTATTGCGTGCGACCCTCGATCCGGACAAGTTCTACATGTTTCTCCGTACGATGAGCCGGGGTAAAGGAGTGCATTCCTCCCTGGTCAGTCGGGAGGGGACCTGCCAGGTCGTGGACCCGGACAGAGGCGCCCTTCTCGGGCCCTCTGACTACATTCCCCCGGAGAAGGAGGGATCCGGGGCCCAAGAGATTGCCAACAACGGCGACACGGAGCTCGTCGCGTATGCCTGGCTGAAAGAGGTCCCGTGGGCCCTGATCGTCAGGCAGCCACTGGGGGTCGCTTATGCAACGATGTACAGGGCCCGCCGGATCATGATCGTGAGTATCGTCGTACTCGTATTGATGATCATCACCGTGGTCTGGCTGATCACGGACCGATTGCTTCGTCGCGCACAGGCATCCGAAGAATCGAGGATGTCGCTTAAGTCGCAACTCATCCACGCTGCCAAGCTGGCTTCGGTTGGCGAACTTGCCTCGGGAGTCGCGCACGAGATCAACAATCCCCTGGCCATTGTTGCTTCGGAAAGCGGCTGGATACAGGACATGTTGGATCCTCAGTTTGGAATGGACTTCTCTGCCGATAAGGTCCGGCAGTCTTTGAAGCAGATCGATCACGCTGTTTTTCGTGCGAAGAACATAACACACAAACTGTTGGGCTTCGCACGGAAGAACGAACCTCGGCTTTCCGTCTGCAATGTGAATCAGATTTTGGATGATGTGGTCAGCGGTCTCAAGGAACAGGAATTCAGTGTCTCGAATATCCGACTGATTCGTGAGTATGCTCCGGATCTTCCCGACGTTCTCCTGGATCCCGATCAAATGCAGCAGGTGTTTCTGAATCTGGTCAACAATGCACAAGACGCAATGGATGGCGCCGGCACGATCACGCTCACAACCCAACGGGCAGAGCAGTCCATTCGCGTTACGGTTGCCGATACGGGAAAGGGCATGACTTCGGGAGAAATCGAAAAGATCTTCTTTCCCTTTCATACGACCAAAGAAGTGGGGAAGGGGACCGGACTCGGGCTGAGTGTGAGTTTGAGCATCGTGGAGGCCGTGGGAGGTCGCATA
>JAUWSZ010000508.1 GCA_030609865.1 bacterium
ATCGAAATCCCCAAGCGGGGGATGACGGGCAAGAACTCCGCTGACATTCGACTCGTTGTCGATGCCCTGGAGCTCTCCTTCACGAAAGAGCACATTGACTCCTTCGTGATCGTCTCCGGAGACAGCGACTTCTCCCCCCTGGTGGCCAAGCTGAAAGAAAACGGGAAGCACGTGATCGGGCTGGCCATCAAGGAATCGTCCTCCGACCTGCTGATCACCAGCTGCGACGAATTCATCTTCTATGACGACCTGGCGCGTCCCGCCCTCCATCCGCCTTCTGTCCGGGCCGACGTGCCGGAGAAAAAGCAGGAGGCCTTCAAGCTGTTGGTCGATTCGGTGGAGGCCCTGCTGAGGGAGAACAAGCCGATTCTGTACTCCTCGATGGTCAAGGACACGATGAAGCGGAAGAAACCCTCCTTCAACGAGGGGTATCACGGGTACCGGACCTTCAGCGATCTTCTGGAAGATGCGCAGACCCACGAGCTGATCGAGATCAACGTGGATTCCCGCAGCGGGACCTACGTGATCTCCGGATTCGGTATGAAGAAGAAAAAGAAGAGCACGCGAAAGAGAAGCACGCCACGGGCGCCAGCCTCCTGAGTTGCCCCCAGTGATCGCTCATCACCCCATCGGAAAACGACAACCAAGAACGGAAAGAAGGAGGGACTCTCATGTTTCCCCTGCTTTTTGAGCCGATTCGACTCGGCAAGTTCGAGGCAAAGAACCGCATCCTGATGCCTTGCCTGGGAACCCTGTTCTCCATGGACCAGAAGCTGAACGAAAGACACGTTCGCTTCTACGAGCGGCGGGCAGAGGGTGGCGCCGGCATCATCGTTGCCGGCCCGGTGGGCGTGGACTTCATCGGAGCCGGAGCCATCGCCCTCTCTCTGATGGACGACGCCTACATTCCGGCTTTCAGAGAGCTCGCCGACCGGGTGCACGCACCCGGATCCAAGATCATGCTGCAGCTCTTCCATGGGGGCCGGTACACCTTTTCCTTCATGATCGAGGGACAGCAGGCCATCGCACCCTCTGTTGTCCGGTCGCGCTATACCGGAGAGGAGCCGAGAGAGATGACCCTCGAGGACATCGAGAGGGTCCAGGAAGCCTTTGCACAGGCGGCGCGCCGGGCCAGGGAAGCCGGAATCGATGGCGTGGAGATCATCGGCTCGGCAGGCTACCTGATCAGCCAGTTTCTCTCCCCGGTCACCAACCAGCGAACCGATGCGTACGGGGGCTCCTTCGAGAACCGGGCTCGCTTTGGGGTGGAGACGATCAAGAAGGTCCGGGCCGCGGTCGGGGACGACTACACCGTGACGATCCGGGTGGCCGGGAACGATTTCATTCGCGGGGGCAACACCAACGAGGAGTCAGCGCGCTACTGCCAGCTCTTCGAAAAGGCGGGTGTGGATGGGATCAACGTGACCGGAGGCTGGCACGAGGCCTTTGTCTCCCAGCTCACCATGGAGGTGCCCCGGGGAGGGTACGCCTACCTGGCGGGCGGCATCCGCAATGCCGTAAACGTGCCGGTCATCGCATCCAACCGGATCACGGATCCGGGGACCGCGGAAAGGATCCTGGCGGAGGGAATGGCCGACATGGTCGCCCTGGGCCGCGTGCTGATCGCCGACCCGGACTGGCCCCTCAAGACGAAAGAGGGGAGGCCCGAAGAGATCAGGCCCTGTGTCGGGTGCATGCAAGGCTGTATGGACCGGATCTTCACGGGTCAGCCCCTGTGTTGTCTCGTGAACGCAGAGGCGGGCCTCGAAGAAGAGAGAGAGATCAAGCCGGCCGAGCATCCGAAGAAAGTCATGGTGGTCGGCTCCGGCCCCGGCGGGTTGGAGGTTGCACGGGTGGCGGCCAAGGCGGGACACGAAGTCGACCTGTTCGAAAAGGCGCCGCAGATCGGCGGCCAACTCGCCGTTGCGGGCGCCCCCCCGGGCCGGGGCGAATTCCTCGGGCTCGTGGACTACTATGAAGCACTCCTTCCCAAGCTCGGCGTGAAGATCCACATGGGCGTGGAACTCGATGTGGAGGGGATCAAGGAGAGGAACCCGGAGGCCCTGATCGTGGCAGAGGGGGCGGAACCGATCATGCCGAACATCCCGGGGGCGGACCAGCCTTTCGTGATCAGCTCCTGGGAGTTTCTGAAGGCGAGCCCGCCGCTCGGCAAGAAGGTGGCCGTCATCGGCGGGGGCGCGGTCGGCATGGAGGTCGCGATGCAGGCGGCCCGGATCGGGACGATCCACCCGAACGTCCTGGAATTCCTGATGTTCCACAGGGCGGAAACGGATGAGCGGCTCCATGACCTCGTGCGCAAAGGCACGAAAGAGGTCACGATCTTCGAGATGCTTCCCAAGGCAGGACAGGATGTGGGGAAATCATCGCGCTGGATATGGCTCCACGACCTTCGGGAGCGGGAAGTGCGCATCCTCACAAAGGCCAAGGTGGAGGCGATCGAGCCGGACGGAATCGTCTACACCGTAGAGGGAGAAACCCGGAGGGAGCCGTTCGATTCGGTGATCATGGCCGTGGGCTCGAAGCCAAGGACGGCGCTTTCCGAAGGGCTCAAGC
Source organism: bacterium (assembly GCA_030609865.1). The sequence continues at coordinate 2,575 of JAUWSZ010000508.1, forward strand.
AGGCGGGGATTCCCTTCCGGTCGATCGGGGACTGCAACTCCCCCCGGATGATCATCGACGCAATCCACGAGGGCTACCTGGCCGCGGTGGATTTGTAAGTTCGGCATCCTCAACAAGCGGATATTGCGAGCAAAGCGAAGCAATCCCCGTGCGACCGGCATGGCGCACGCGCCGACTTCCGGCCATAAGGGGCTGGAAGTATAAAAAAAAGCCCGCCGTTCCCAGACGGAAGGGCAACGCCAAGAGGTGGCAAGGGCACTTTACCAGAAATGGGGTGTCTGAAGGAAGCATGAGGCAGAACCCGTGTACGTAGCGAACAGCGAACCGGTTAGATGGCGTCGGGGAAGCGGTCGAGCCAGCGCGGAAGGCGAGGCCGGATATCTGGGGAAGCGGAACCGACGTGGAGGCGGACGGGATACGGGCCAGGGCGTGCGTCTTACCCGGGAAGCCCTACTGGTCTGGCGGCCAAGGCTGTCAAGGGCCGTTAGAAAACCGACCCGATAAGGGAGAGCCCCGACGCGGGCAGGGGCCAGAGGGTGGCAGATCCGCGGGTGTACTGAGGAGGCGGGGCCTGAGAAGCGCTGGTAACAGCGTGGAGGAGAAAACCCCGAAGAACAGGAAGGAGACGGAGCGGGACGAAACCGACGACAGAGAACCCGCCGCTTGCGACGGTCAACACACATCTGAGCCGAGGGGCCGACCCGAGCCGAGGACAAGCCTGTGCGTCCCAGAGACGTCACTGGGAGGCGGGAAGCCGCGGACGAGAGGCGATGAGGACAGCGCCAAGGAGGCGGAAGAGCGAAGCGAGGAAGAGTCCAGAAAACCAAGAAGGGGATGTCCCAATCCCGTAGAGGGATACCGACGAGAGGAGTCTCTCGAAGGTCAGGAGGAGTCCGGACTCAGGTCGAAGGGGCCAACGCGAGCCGGTAATC
>JAUWSZ010000717.1 GCA_030609865.1 bacterium
CACCGCGTAGGGGCAGCCCTTTTCGGCGGCTGTCATGTACTCGGCCAGGGCCTCGGGCAGAAACCCTGCCGCCAGGTTCTGCTCTCCAGTGCGGCAGCGCCTTCCGCAGTTGATCTGCCCCTCATGGACCGGGTCCCCTGCCTCTGCCCCGTCTTCATCGTACGGACAGAAAAAAGCATCTTCCCGGAAGAGGTATCCTGACAGGCGGGTCTTCACGTACGCGTGTCTCCAGGCCTCAGACAACGGCTCCAGGGACGTGAAGGATGGACCCTTTCCCGAGTTCCCCGGTTGTTCTCCGACGGACCTTCCCGCGGACGAAGGAGCGCTCGCATCACCCCACGCAAGGGGGTTCGCGAGAAACAGAAGACCGCACAGTGCGATCAACAGAAGACTTCCTGGTCTGCGCTCGTTCTTCATGGGCCGGGCCTCGTTCGATCGGCTCGCAGGACCATTCCCGCGGTCCTTCCAAAGGCTTTTGCGGCTTGCGCAATGCATGGAGTGCGGCCCAATCCAGGACCGCTCCTCGGCGTACTCTTGGCCGACCCCAGGAATTAGCAACATCTGTGCCTATGGCGAGGCTGAGGAAAAATCTATTCAGAATAGAGGCTTACGATTCTCCTGTTTCCCCTGGAGAGTCAATAGAATGACGAGGAGAAACAAAAATCTGTCCACTCGTAACGATTGGGTATTAGCAATTAGCTGTTAGGTATTAGCTCCCAGCCATCTCCCCGCCATCAGGATGCGCGTCGAGTGGGATGGGGGTGGGCTAATACCTAATACCTAATACCTAATACCCAAAAGCTTTGGTAACGTGAATAGAGGCAGGAAGAGGACAAGAATGAACTCGCGGTCTTGGACAATCAGGCTGCGGATGCGGCGCCCTTGTCTGATTCCGGTTCGGCAGGCAGGTCCTTGTCTGACATCACCCTGTTCCTTCCGCTTCGCTTGGCGAGGTACAAGGCCTTGTCGGCTCGGTCCACGATAGTGTCAACGGTATCGTCTTCGCGTACTTCCGCCACTCCACAGCTGACGGTAATGACCCCGATCGTTGTCTGGGTCTTCTTGACCTTCAGGGGCTTGTTGGATATCTGCTTGCGAAGGCTCTCAGCCAGCTTGCACCCACCCTCAGAGGCGGTCGCAGGCAACAGGACGATGAATTCCTCTCCGCCGTATCGTGCCGGTACATCCCTTCCCTTCACCGACCCTGTAATCGTCTGCCCGATGAACTCGAGCACCGAGTCTCCTACTTTGTGTCCGTGCGTATCGTTGACGTTCTTGAAGTGATCGATGTCCATCATGATGACGGTGAACGGCGCACCTTCTTCCCGGTAATCATCGTGAAGGGCTTGGATCACCGTGTTCAAGTACTTCCGGTTGTATAAGCCGGTCAACACGTCCCGGGTGGCCTCACGTTCTGCCTCCTCCAGCCTCTGACGCAGTTCATTCCCCTCCTGCTTGGCCTTTTCGAGTTGCTGCGTGAGTTCGGAGCTGGACTCCTCGACCCTCCGGGTGTCGAGAATAACCTCCTCGATCATCTCCTTGAGGGCGCTGGGGTCCGGGTCGCTTTTCTCCAGGCGGGCAACGAATCCGGTCAGGCGCTGAGAGTAGTCCTTCGTCACGGTGCCGGTGGCAATCACGCCTTCCAGGGCCTCCTTGAGGATTCTGAAGGTGGCCTGGGACACCTCTTCGATCAGCGTCCTCTCCTTGTCTTCGCCGAAATGCTTCTCATAGATCTGACGGTTTCTTGCGTCATCGAACTCTGTTTCCTCTGCGAGGAGCCCGTTGATCTCCTCGTTCAGATCCGGATTGCTACCGATCATGTATTCAAACCAGACTCGATAGTTCTCCGGGGTTACGGATATCTCTTGACGACTCAGGGTCAGCAGTACCTTTCGAGCGACTTCTGTGATGTGGTCGGCCGGGCCGGAACCCGTTTCGCTGTCAGGTGAAGAAGGAGTCACTGCGCTTCGCCTCCCGGAATGCACATGGTTCGTGTCCTTGGGTCAGCATTCTTTACCTACTCCTTTCGATTCTTTCGAGACATGACTTTAGACCTAAGAGCGGATTTTTCCCGAATGGGAACGCCAGGGATCTTTTGGTAGTATGATATTATGCCTTAACTATATCTCGTAATCATTTATTAATATTACCTTTTATGTAAATACAAAATGAGACAGATCGAGGATGAGCGGAGCCTCTACGAGAAACCGGATTCTCCCGGTTTCCCGGGTCTCTTCCGCTTTTGACACTCATTTTCGTTCTTGGTTAGACTCGCCCATGGAAGGTCCCCTATTTCATCCGCCTTCGCAGGAGACCACGGCTCGTGGATCAAGGGCGGTGCATGTGTCGAAAGACACTTGTGTGAGCTTCGGCGTGATGTCGCTCCAGGCGTTTTGATGGGACCACGGGTTTGCCCGTGGGGCTCCATTCTGAAGGGCATGGATGATGAGCCTGCTTGATTGGTCGATTATTGTCGCCTATTTGTTCGGGATGATTGGCTTGAGTGTTTACTTGGGCAAGGGCCAATCGACCGAG